>JAZNGI010000058.1:0-8621 GCA_045576375.1 Eubacteriales bacterium | reverse complement strand
CCGAGGCCAAGGAGTTTGAACGGAGCGCCAACCGTTTGCTTTCGGGAGAAGAATTGCCCGAACAAAACAAAGAGGAGCGGGAAGAGGAGCAACGTTGTCCCAAGTGCCGCAGCCGCTATCCCGATCCCGCCGCAAAGCTCTGTCCCAAGTGTATGCCCAAAACGCGGCTTCTTGCCCGCTTAGTGCCTTTTTTTGCCAAATACCGTTGGCGGATCTTAGCCACGGTGGGAATGATCCTGGCGGCAAACCTTCTGGCGCTTTTGAGCCCCTTTCTTTCCGAGGCGGTGCTGTATGACGGCGTGCTCAAGGAGGGAAGCCCGTGGTACGGTCAGCTTGCCCAATTGGTGCTTCTCATTGTTTTCACCCATTTGCTCATGGCCTTGTTTGACCACGTTCACAGCGTTATCAGCTCCCGCATCAGCGCCCACGTGACCTATGATCTGAAGAAAACCATTTTTGAAAACCTCCAGCGCCTGTCCATGAGCTTTTTCACGGGTCGGCAAACGGGCTCTCTCATGACCCAGGTCAATTCCGACGCAGAGACTCTCTATTGGTTCTTCTGTGACGGCGTTCCCTATTTTATCACCAATATGATGAAGCTGGCGGGCGTTCTTGTTGCCATGCTGATTTTGGAATGGCGCCTGGCCCTTCTGATCTTCATTCCCCTGCCTTTGATGGTGTTGCTCTATCGCGGGGTGATGCAGGGCTTTTCCCGCCTTCACGCCAAAAACTTTGCCAAATCCCGCCGTTTCAATTCCGCCGTTTCCGACGTGCTCACGGGCTTTCGCGTGGTGAAGGCCTTTGCCAAGGAAGATTCGGAGGTGGAGCGCTTTTCCGAGAAAAGCCAAAGCTACGCCGATTCTCATTTAGCGGTAACGGTCCGCTCCAACACGGTGTTTCCCGTGGTGGGCCTTTTCACCACCTTTGTGGGGCTTGCCATCTGGGCGGTGGGCGGCTGGCTGGTGGTGCGCTACGGAGCCACAGGGGGAGCCGAGGGCATCAGCTACGCTACGCTTCGGATGTTCATTACCTATCTGTCCTTCGTTTCGGGGCCCGTGAGCTTTTTGGGAGAATTTCTCGGGCAACTGACCCGCGCCTCCAACGCCATGCGCCGTCTTTTTGAGGTGATGGACACCGTGCCCGACGTGGCAGAGGCTCCCGACTGTGTTCAGCGGGAGAGCCTGGAGGGCGACATTGTGTTTGACCGCGTGGGCTTTTCCTACGAGCCGGGAAGAAAAACGCTGGAGGAGATCAGCTTTTCTCTTGCCAAGGGAGAGACCTTGGGCATCGTGGGGCATACCGGTGCGGGAAAGAGCACCATTGCCAACCTTCTCACCCGCCTTTACGACCCCCAGGAGGGGCAGATCACCGTGGACGGTGTGCCCCTTTTTCAATATTCCTTTGACACCCTTCACCGAAGCATTGCCATCGTCAGCCAGGAGACCTATTTATTTCGTGGCAGTTTGATGGACAATATTCGCTATGCCCGTCCCGAGGCCACTCGGGAAGAGGTGATCGCCGCGGCAAAAACGGCGGGTGCTCACGAGTTTATTATGAAGCTTCCCAACGGCTACGACACCGTGATGGGAAGCAAGATCCGCCTGTCGGGCGGAGAGCGGCAACGGATCTCCATTGCCCGAGCCGTTCTCAACGATCCTTGCATTTTGGTGCTGGACGAGGCCACGGCCTCTATGGACACCGCCACCGAACGGAGAATCCAGGAGTCCCTGGAGCACATCACCAAGGGAAGAACCACCATTATCATTGCCCACCGCCTTTCCACCTTGAAAAACGCCGACCGTTTGATCGTGATCAAAGACGGAAAAATGGAGGAGAAGGGCACCCACAACGAGCTGATGCAGCAAAAGGGCGAATATTATAAGCTGTATATGCTGCAGTTGGAAGCTTTGAAGACCATTGCCGTGGGAGATTGAGGAGGAGTTATGGAAGCAACACGAGATACGTTGGAATTTCTCACGCCCGATCGGGCCGAATTTTCTCTTTCTTCGGGAGGGTTTCTTTTCCTTTCGTTGGACGGTGCGCCCCCGGTGCGGGTGGTGCCCTCCTATGCCTTTCCCCTTTCCTTCACCGAGGGCTACGTTGCTCTGAGTGACGGCCAAGGAGAGGAGCTGGGAATGGTGAGAAGTCTTTTGGAGTTTTCTCCCTCTCAGCGGGAGCTTTTGCAAAAAGAGCTGGATCGGCGCTATTACTGCCCCAAGATCCGCAAGATCCTATCCGTGAAGGTCAAGGCGGGGCTGGCGCTGTGGAACTGCGTGGATGCCCGAGGGAACAAGCTGAACATCACCGTGAAGGACGCTTATAAGAGCATGATCCGCGTTGACGAGCGCAGAGTGTTTTTGGTGGACAGAGACGGCGCCCGCTATGAGATCGAGGATCTTGAGGCGCTGGATAAGAAGAGCTATCACAAGCTGGAATTGTATCTGTAAGAAAAAGAGGAGCGTTATGGAGACGGAGTTTTTTCGACAATGCATTGAAAAACATTTTCAAACCTCTGTGATTTTTTGCATAAGCGCTTTGTTAACCGACGATAATCAACCACAGGAGGGGGCCTTGGCCCTGGGAGAAAAGGCGATCTATCAATGCCGTGTTACCCCCGAGGGAGAGCCGGAGCTCAAGGAATACGCCCTGGAGGGCTTCAGCGCCGTGGAGGCGGAGCGGGAAACGGGAAGCGTGCAGATCCGTGCCGTCTATCGGGGGGAGGACGTTCGCCTGTGCCGCGCCACTCTGCCCTGGCGGCAATGCTATGAGGAAGCGGCCAAATGGCTCAAAGCGGTGTGCGAGGAGGGCCTGGACCCGAAGCAGGTGAAATTCGTTTACCGCAGGGGGGTCTGCGAAAAATGCGGAGCCACCCTGGCCGAGGGCAGCACCGTGTGCCACCGTTGTGCTTCGTCGGGCTCGGCGCTCCGTCGGATGTGGCGGTTTGTTCGTCCTTTCCGTTGGCGTTTGGCGGCGGGAATGCTGTTGTTTTTGGTTACTGCGGGAATAAACGTGGCGGTGCCGCGTATGAATAGAGTATTGATCGATTCTTACATTCAGTCTCAGGATCCTGCCTCGGTGGCTTTTTCGGGGCTGGTTTCGGTGGTGGCGGGGATCGCCTTGGCCAACGTGCTTTCCGTGGCGGTGGGGATTTTGAGAAACAATCTTCTTGCCCGTGTCAGCACCGACACGGTTTGCTCTCTGCGCCACGTTTTGTACGCCCACGTGCAGAAAATGAGCGTTTCCGGCGTGCAAAAATACAGCACAGGAGAGCTTCTCACCCGTCTGTCGGGGGACACTCAGCAGATCGCCTCCTTCCTCACGGGGCAGATGCCCGCGTTGCTGGAGCAGATCCTGATGCTGTTTGCCGTGGGAGCGGTGATGCTGGCGGGAGAACCCCTGCTGGCGGTTTTGGTGTTGCTTCCCGTGCCCCTGGTGATCTTGATGTTTCGGCTGATCTGGCATTTTACGCACCGTCTTTACCATAAGCAATGGGTGACCGGTTCCCGTGCCAACACCGTGCTTCACGATATCTTCCGCGGGATCCGCGTGGTGAAGGTTTTCGGCACCGAGAAAAGAGAACTGAAAAAATATGACGACGCCGTGAAAGAAGTGCGGGACATTTCCGTGAGAAACGAGACCACCTGGGCCAGGATCATGCCCTACGCCAACTTTCTTTTGGGCATCGGAAGCTTCATTGTTTTGTATTACGTGGGCAGCGGCATTTTGGGCGGCACCATGACGGTGGGACAGCTTACCATGTATGCTTCCTACGTGAGTCTTATCTACTCTCCTCTCAAATGGATGGCGCGCCTGCCCCGTATGTTTCAGCGCACTGCCACCTCCGTGTCCAAGGTGCTGGAGGTGATCGACGACGACAGCGTTCTTCGGGAAGCTCTTGCCCGGGAACAAAAGCTGGAGGGGCACATTTGCGTGGAGGACGTGAGTTTCGGCTATCTGCCTTCCCGCCCCGTGCTCAAGCACGTGAACGTGGAGATCCATCCGGGAGAGATGCTGGGCATCGTGGGACGGTCGGGGGCGGGAAAAAGTACCTTGATCAATCTGATCATGCGCCTGTACGATCCCGACAGCGGCAGGATTTTGGTGGACGGAACGGACCTTCGCGATCTTTCCCAGCATTGCCTGCGTTCTCAAGTGGGCGTGGTGCTTCAGGAGAATTTTCTGTTCACGGGCACCATTTTAGAAAACATTGCCTATGCCCGCCCCGAGGCGAGCAGGGAGCAGGTGATCGCCGCGGCGAAAAAAGCGGGGGCCCATTCTTTTATCATGAAGCTCCCCGACGGCTATAACAGCCACGTGGGCGAAAGCGGCACCACCCTTTCCGGGGGAGAGCGGCAACGGATCGCCATTGCCAGAGCCATTCTTCACGATCCTGCCATTCTGATCCTGGACGAGGCAACCTCTGCTTTGGACACCGAAACGGAAAAGCAGATCCAGGACGCTCTTGCCAATCTGATTAAGGATCGCACCACCATTGCCATTGCCCACCGTCTTTCCACCTTGCGCAACGCCGCGAAGCTTTTGGTTTTGGATCACAACACCGTGGCGGAGTTGGGAAGTCACGAGGAATTGATGAAGGAAAAAGGGCTTTATTACGAATTGGTGATGGCCCAACGGCAAATGTCGAAAATGGAATAAGAATCAACGACGAAATTGAGGTGAGCTTCACCTCGATTTTGTTTTTTAAAAAGGAGTTGACACAATGCTTCAAAAAACGACCCTCGGATTTTTCCTGTTGTTTTTGGTGCTTTTTGTTTCCTGTATTCCCGCCAAGACGCCCTCTTTCCCGCCCCAGGTGAGTCCCGAGAACGGGCAGGTGCCGGGAGAAGAAACGGCCCAATATCCCTCCTCGGGTTTTTCCTTCAAGGGGATCTGGCTGAGCCAGTTTGATCTGAGTGAGGTGTATCTTTCGGGAGGAAAGCAACGGGAAAAAGCGGATTTCGAGAAGAAAATGGAAGCGATCCTGAGGCAGGTCAGCCAAATGGGCTTCACTGCGGTGATCGTTCAGGTGCATCCCTACGGCGACAGCTTCTATCCTTCCTCTTATTTTCCCACCTCCCGTTTTATTTCGGGAAGCTACGGCAAAGAAGCCGATTACGATCCCTTTGCCGTCACGGTGGCTCTTTGCCGAAGGCTGGGGCTGGAGGTCCACGCCTGGATCAATCCCCTGCGGCTGATGAAGGAAGAGGAGTTTTTGTTGCTGGAGGAGGATCAGATCCTTCGCCGTTGGTTGGAAGAGGGAGAGGGGCAGGTCACTCTTTTTCAGGGCAGAGGCTATCTGGACCCCGCCTTTGGCGAGGTGAGGGAGCTCATTGCCTGCGCCGCCAGGGAGCTTTGTGAAAATTACGGGGTGGACGGCGTGCACATTGACGATTATTTTTACCCCACCACCTCCCAGAGCTTTGATCGCCTAAGCTATGAGCGCTACTGCAAAGAGGGCGGCTCTCTTTCTCTCAGCGATTACCGCAAGGAGAACCTTTCCTCTTTGGTGGCTCTGCTCTACCGCACGGTGAAGGAAACGGGGACTGAGCGGCTCTTCGGCATCAGCCCCGCGGGAAACATTGACAACGTGGTAAAAACCATGTATGCCGACGTGGTTCGCTGGTGCAGTGAGGAGGGCTTTGCCGATTATATCTGCCCTCAGCTCTATTACGGCTTTGAGCACGAAAAATGCCCCTTTGAGCAGACCCTTCGGCAATGGAAGGAGCTTTGTCAAGGGGGCAAGGTGGAGCTGGTGATCGGGCTGACCTTCACCAAGGTGGGGTTGCAGGAGGATCCTTATGCCGGTTCGGGCAAGGGGGAATGGGCTCAGCACGACGATATTCTCCGCCGAAGCGCTTTGGCGGTCTACAATGCGGGGGACTGTGCGGGGATCTGTGTGTTCAGCTATTCCTATCTTCGCCATCCTCTGAAGGGAACGGTGCCCCCGGGCTACGAGGCGGAGGTGGAAAACTTTTTGTCGGTGTTTCCTAAATTGACCTTTGAAAGCTCGTCGTAAAAGGTAAGATGAAAGCCGGGGAAAAGATAGAGGGTCAAGCGGTTGGCATCGCTTAAGGGGAAGGCGAAATCGGAATCGAAAAAGGGAGATTCGGTGGCGGCAAAAAAGTCGGCGCTTTGTAAGGAATCTGAGGGGATCAGCGCGGGCGAGTCGCAGAATACGGCAAAATTCGCATCATTTTCAAAGGCCCAGACGAAGGGGCGGGAAGAAGAATCGTAGCCCCATCGGTAGGAAAAGCCCACGTCGCCCAAAAGCAGATCCAGGCTCAGCGTGTCGGAAGTGATTTCATACCTTGCCCGGGGCAGAGAGCCCGAGGAAATCTCGTGGGAAGGCAGAGGGAGAAGCCGGGTGCCGGTCTGTTCGCACAGGGCTCTCAGATCTTCATCGGAGGGATCGGCGGCATAAAGCGTGTTCACCTCAAAGAAAGGAGAGAGGGTAAAGAGGCTTTCCTTGGCGTTTTGTTTGCAAACCACCAAAGCGTCCAGCGTTTTTAAATTTTCGTCCTCCAGTGCGGGAATCAGAAGCTCCGGATGGGGGCACCCCTCGGGCAGCCAAAGCACAGAGCTCTCCCTGGTCTGCACCAGAATTGCGTGTTGAACGTCGGTGCTCAACACACAGATCTTCGCCTTCTGCATCCAAAAGATCAACTGATTTACTGCCAGTAACACGGGCAGGGCGAGGCAGAAGCTTGCAAACAGAAGGCGCCTTCTTCGGGAAGGAGTAAGGGAGAGAAAAAGCGTCAGAAGCACGCAAAGAGTGAGAATGATCCCTTGGCTTGCTCGGGAATTCATAATGCAAAACACATCGGCGTTTCCCAAAACTGCGGCGGTTTTGTCAAACAAGAGAAGAAAAAAGTCGCTCATTTTGGAGGCGGGCCAAAGGAGAAGCTCCAGTCCTGCCGCGGACAGGAGCAGACTGAGGGGCAAATAGAAAAACAGCGCCGTCAGGGCGGGGGTGAACAGAGGGATCAGAATCAGATTGGGAATAAAGGCCCACAAATTCAGTTGGGAAGAAAAGCCCAGGAGCACGGGAAGAGAGAACACCAGGGCGGAAAACGTCATCAACAGAGTTTGGAACACCGATTTCAGCCCTTGTTTTCCCAGGGCACCCAAAAAGCTCTTGCCCTTAAAGAAAGGGCTCAGCTCCATCCGCTGGCTTTGGGGCACGAAAATGCGCAGAATGCCCAGAGTGGAGAGAAAGGAAAGCTGAAACGAGGCATCAAAGAGGGTGAAAGGATCGGCGCAGCAAAGGATTCCCGCCGAGAGCATCAGAGAGGTGAAGGAATCGTTGTTTTGTCGCAGGGCCTTGGCCGTAAAGGTCATTGCGGTCATAATTCCCGCCCGAGTCACCGAGGGGGAAAAGTCCAGCAAGGCCATATAGAGAAGGGTGATGAAACACAGCAACAGCGATTGCAGCCGCAGGGAAAGACGCAAACGGCTCAGATATTTTTCCGCAGAGAACAGGAGCAGGGAAACGTGAAGCCCGGAAACGGAAAGAAGGTGCTGTGTCTGGGTGTTGCTGAGGGCTTCTGCCAACGAGGGAGAGCTAAGCTGGGCGTTTCCCAAAAGCAGAGCATCTGCCAGGTGCCGATATTTCAGCGGAGAAAAACCGGAGCGCAGAAATTGGCTGATCTTGGAAAACAAGCCCGGCTCCGCTGCGCCCTCGCTCTTTATCCGTTCCAGGTCGGCCGTCACCAGAACGCCTTGGAAACGGAGGGTGTTGTCCGGGTCGGAAACTTCTCGGTGGCAGTGAAGCTTGGCGCTGACCAGATCGTTTTCCCTGATGGGGTTCTCCGCTGCCGTTTGAGGGGTGAAGCGGGCGAGAAGCTTCACGCCGTTGTCGCATTCCAAGATCAAGAGCTCGTTTTCCAAAACGTAGCTCACCCTGCCCGTGCACGTCACGGAGGAGCCCCGCATTTGCTGAGCGGGGAGCAGGGTGTTTTTCGTGAAAAAGAGACATTGAAGAAAAATAAAGAGGGACGCAAAAAGCAGCAGAACAGAGCCTCTGAAGGCCTGTCCTGCCGCTTTATTTGTTTTAAGAAGAAATATCACCGAGACCGCGCAAAGGGCAAAAAGCATCGCTGAAAGAAGAAGGACGATGAAGGATTCCTCCGTCAGCACCAAAAACAACAATACCAACAGAAAGATGAAAATGCCCAGTGCCAGCGGTCTCGCGCGAAAAACGGTCATTTTCAGATCAGATCAATAATGCTTTCGTCCCAGATGTCGGGCTTTTCATAGCCCAGCAGGTTCACCACCGTTGCCGCCACGTTGGACAGACCGAAGGAGCCATCGCGGAGCTTGTAGCCGTTTGCGTAGAAATTGTCGTAGAAGATGCAGGGAACCTTGTTCAGGGTATGGCTGGTCTTGGCCTTGTAGGAGCCGTCCTTGCCCACCTTCAGGTTGCCCTTCTTGTCGAGCTCGTACATTTCGTCGGCGTTACCGTGGTCGGCGGTGATGAGAGCCACGCCGTGAAGCTCGTCGATAACCTTAAGGAGTCGGCCGAGCTGAAGGTCGAGAGCCTCCATGCTGCACTTGGTTGCGGCAAATGAGCCGGTATGTCCGACCATATCGCCGTTGGGGAAATTACAGCGGAGATACTTGTA
>JAZNGI010000057.1:0-14541 GCA_045576375.1 Eubacteriales bacterium | reverse complement strand
CGGGGAGAGCGGGTGGAGCCGGCAACACAGGCGGGGATCGCTGCGGGGGACGTGATCGTTTCCATTGACGGCGTGAAGCTGGAGCGCACGTCCCAACTGGTGCGGCTGGTGGAAAAATCCGGCGGCAATCAAATGCAGTTTGTAGTCTGCCGCAACGGGGAAGAAACGGCGGTGAAGCTCACGCCCCGTCTGTGTGACGAGGAACAAAAATTCAAGGCGGGCCTGTGGGTGAAGGATTCCACCGCGGGCATCGGCACCGTCACCTATATTGACCCGGACAGCCTTTCCTTTGCGGGGCTGGGCCACGGAATCACCGATCCTGCCAAGGGGGAGATCACTCCCATGGCCTCGGGGGAGGTGTGGCAGGTGAAGATCGACGGCATTGAAAAAGGTCAGGCGGGCGATCCGGGCGAGCTGAAGGGCAGCTTCACCGGGCGTCAGATCGGCGTTCTGGAGGAGAACACCGCCACCGGAGTCTACGGCACTTTTTACGAAACAACCCCCGACCTTTCCCTGGCCCTTCCCATCGCTCTCAAAAGTGAGATCGCCCCGGGAAAGGCACAGATCCGATGCACCCTGGATGACGGCGGCATCAGGGAATACCAGGTGGAGATCGAGCGGATCCATTCTCCCGACACGCCCACGAAAAATTTCGTGCTCCGTGTCACCGATCCCGAGCTTCTTTCTCTCACGGGCGGCATCGTCCAGGGCATGAGTGGCAGTCCAATACTTCAGAATGGAAAGATTGTAGGAGCGGTGACCCATGTACTGGTGAATGATCCGGCGAGAGGGTATGGAATCTTTATTGAGAACATGCTGGAGACAGCACAGAGCGTGACTGAACAGAATTTACGAGAAGCATCATAAAGTATACAAGCGGAGCAGGTTTTCTGCTCCGCTTGTATCATTTGCATCCAGCGGTTACGGAAAAGCTACTGCGAAGGCTTTTAAGGATAACGGGGATATCGTTATTATGGTGGCACGAAACCTTGAACGATTGGAAGAGGCAAGAAAAGAAGTCGGCGGCGCCACGACGTCCCGTGAAAAGGACGCATCGTAAACTAAAAAAGATACTACTACATGGTTTTCGTGTAGTAGTATCTTTTTTAAAGATTGGTTGTATAAAAACTTCTAAATTTGCTGGGTGTCATACCGGTTTCGGACTTAAATACTTTTGAAAAATAATAGTGATTTTGAAATCCACATTTTTCTGCAATTTCGGATATACAGGATGGATCTGAAATCAAAAGTTCCTTTGCCTTATTGATTCTGGCAACAGTAATGAATTTTATGGGTGAAATATGGTATATATACGAAAACATTCTGCGAAAATGCACTTCGCTGATCGCGCACATTTCACTTAATTTTTTAACGGTTAGGTCGCTGTTGGATAGATTTTCGGATATATATGAGACAATGTGCTCTATCTGATTTCGTCTATCGTAAGATACATACTGTGAAAATCCTGCTCTTACAATCTCCGAATATATATTGTAGATAATAGATTTGCAAAATATTTTATCTGAAAAATCACCCATTTTCCAAAGATAATATATTTTTTCAAAACTGTTTTTTAACAGGGAAACACTTTTCAGTTTGTAGATTTCGTTAGAAAATATGGCGGTAACACAGTTTTTAAAAAAGAAATCAATAAATATAAAAGTATAGTTTTCATCGGTTACTTTTATTGAGTAATTGCTATTATGAGCTAAATATATCACATTGCCTGTTTCTGCAATGCAATTCTTACCATCAAACATATATTCTGCGTTTCCCGAAAGAACATACACAAAGCAATCGCTATGACGCGAACTGCACTGCGGAGACGAGGGCGGAATTCTGCCCTTTTTAACATCGAGTATGGAATTTATGTTTAATTCAATATCTGCAATCCTCATTTACATCACCGATTATAATCTTACATTAAAATTAATTAAAAAGCAAGTGTTTTATTAAAAAGCAAGTGTTTTATGTTCGAAAAGTAATAATTGTTTGTTTTGTTTATTTACAATATACTGACAAAACAGTATATTGTAAGTGCAAAGGAGTTGTGAATTATATGTGGAACACTTTTGATAATTGCAAACAGCAGTTAATAGAAATGAATCATTTCGGCGATTATAAAAACGGAATGTCCGGTGTGCAGCTAAAAGAAAAAACGGAGGTTCTGATAGAAAAATATAAAAGCATATCCGTTTCAAGAGCTAAATCAGAAATTATTGCATTTATTCTTAAAAATGCAGAGATTCGTATTTTTGAAGATGATATCTTTGTATCTCAGATAAATCACGCAGGAGTAATGTGGGATTTTCAGCAGCAAATGAGGTGCGAAACCAATTGTGGTGATATTTCTGAGAATATTAATGAGCTCGAAGACGGTAATACTATAAGAGCCAATATGGATTTTGGCCATATCGCTCCGGATTGGCAGTATGTGCTCAACAAAGGAATAGCGGGAATTATCGACGATCTTGAATTTTACGGTGAGAAAAACAGCGAAAAGGCTGCCTATTATAACGAGCGCATTACGGTATATAGCGCCATAAAAGGTTTGTTTTTGAGATTTGCCGAGTTGGCTGAAAGCAAAAATACCGCAAAGTCAAGGTTTGTTTCCGATAATCTCCGTCACATAGCAGAACAACCACCTAAAACATTGGCACAGGCTATGCAGCTTGTTCTGTTGTTTTATGTTATGCAAACCGAACTTGACACGGTAACGATTCGTTCGTTGGGTGGTCTTGACAGAATGCTGTATCCTTTTTATAAAAACGACCTTGAGAGCGGTCGTTATACAAAAGAACAGCTGGGCGAAATTACAAAATATTTTCTGTGGAAAATATCCTGTATGAAGGTAACGGCAAATTTACCGTTTTATATCTGCGGTATGGATGAAAATGGAAATGATGCTACGAATGAATTCACTTGTTTTCTACTTGAAAGGTATCGCGACCTTGATATTTACGATCCGAAAATTCACGTTATGTATCACGAAAATATTGAAAAGAGTGTTTTGTGGCTCATTCTTGAAATGATACGAGAGGGCAAAAACAGTTTCGTTTTCATAAATACTCCTCTTGCATCTAAAGCATTAGAAGGAATTGGTGTTTCTGCTGAGGATGCCAAAAAAGTTATTGTCTACGGTTGCTATGAACCGGCGGCAGAAGGAACAGAGATCCCCTGCACCTGCGGCGGTATGATAAATCTTGCAAAATCTATTGAACTGGTAATTAACGGCGATCAAGACTTTGACACCTTCGATGACTTTTTTGGGGAGGTACTAAAACAGCTTGAGGGTTACACAACAGCGTGTATGGATGCGATCGCAGGATATGAGCGGCATTATAACGATATTTGCCCGTCTATGCTTATGTCACCAACCTATCAAAACAGCAGGGAATCAGGGATTGATGTATACAGCGGAGGCGCCAAGTATAACAACACATCCATTGTCGGCGCGGGTCTTGCAACGCTGGTGGATAGCCTTATTGCTGTTAAAAAAGTGGTTTTTGAAGAAAACCTTAAAACCTTTGATGAGTTGAAATTCATCTTACTTTCCAATTGGCAGCAGGATGAAAAGCTGCGCTTAAGAGTGAAAAAGAAATATTCCAAATTCGGCAATAATGAAGATGAAGCCGACAATCTGGCAACAGAAATCTATCATCGTTTTTCCGCTTTGATAAACGGCAGAAAAAACGGACGGGGCGGCGTGTTCAGATGTGGAATGTTTTCGGTGGATTGGCGCTTTTGGATGGGAGAAAAGAGCGGCGCAACACCTGACGGCAGATATTCTGGCGAACCACTTTCAAAAAACTTGGCAGCGTCTATAGGGCAAGATAAAAACGGCGTAACCGCTTATTTGCAGTCTATTTTGAAGTTGGATGCCGCAAGATGTCCGGATGGTTGTGTGGCAGATGTTGTATTACATTGCTCCGCAGTAAAAGACGACGAAGGAATGAACGTTTTTAACAGCTTGCTTGCAACCTTTATGAAAAAGGGCGGTTTTGCGGTGCATTTCAATATTCTTAGCCCCGAAACACTCGTAAATGCACAGAAAGAACCGGAAAAATATCAAAATCTGCAAATTCGTCTTTGTGGTTGGAATGTAAGGTTTGTTGATTTGGATAAAAAGCAGCAAGACGAGTTCATAAAACAGTCTAAAAATGTTATGTAATTGGTGAAAATATGAATACAGCAATTATTTCCGATATAAAACGATTTGCCGTTCACGACGGCGACGGTATTAGAACTACGGTATT
The DNA here is from genome assembly GCA_045576375.1 of Eubacteriales bacterium. Taxonomy (GTDB): domain Bacteria; phylum Bacillota; class Clostridia; order Oscillospirales; family SIG627; genus SIG685. Next base: position 10,285 of record JAZNGI010000057.1, on the reverse strand, counting down.
TTTTAAGGGTTGTCCATTAAAATGTGTATGGTGTCATAATCCTGAAAGCATCACTTTTAAGCCGCAAATAGCTTTTTATGATAATAAGTGTATCGGTTGTGGTGAGTGTCAAAAAGAGAATTTTACCACAGAAGGTTGTCTTGGTGAGGCAAAGGTCTTGTACGGCAAAGAAATGACGGTAGAAGAATTGCTACCTGTGCTTTTAGAGGATAAAGATTTTTACGATACAAGCGGTGGCGGCGTTACTCTTTCAGGCGGCGAATGTCTTTGCCAAGCAGATTTCTGTGCGGAACTTTTAAAAGCACTAAAAGAAAAAGGCATCAACACGGCGGTTGACACTTGCGGTTTTGTTCCAAAAGAGTCTATTGATAAGGTTTTGCTATATATCGATACGTTTCTTTATGATATAAAAGCAATAGACGAAGATGTGCATATTAAATGCACAGAGAAAAGCAACAAAATCATATTGGATAACTTAAAGTATATTGATTCTTTGGGGAAGAAAATAGAAATTCGTATACCATTTGTGCCTGAGTATAACTCTAACCAAATTGAAAAAATTGCCGAGTTCTTAAGAACATTAAAAAACATAAAAGCAGTAAAGGTTTTACCCTACCATAATTATGCCGGTTCAAAATATGCGGCGCTTAATATGGAAAACACCTTGCCACAAATATTACCTACCGAAGAAGAAATTAAAAAAGCTGAAGAAATGTTGGTCCTATATTGACACACTCGTGAGCGGTAGTCCTATTATCCAAAACGGAAAGCTCATCGGCGCGGTGACCCACGTGCTGGTGAACGATCCCACGAGAGGCTATGGAATTTTCATTGAAAATATGCTGGATACCGCCCAAGGCGCGGCAGAACAATTCAACAAAGCATCGTAAACTTTAAAAGCATCCCGATCACCTTCGGGATGCTTTTCTGTATGCATTAGGGGAACGGCTCTTTCATCTGGTCCAGCCCTCGCCGTTGATCTGGTGGGCGCGGTGCACCGTGACGAAGGCGGCGGGATCGGCTTGGTTCACAATGTCAATGAGCTTTCGGTACTGATTGGCGGAAAAGGAAACGAAAAGCATTTTCTTTTTCTCTCCCGAGTAGCCTCCTTCGATCTCCATAATGCTGGTGGTGCGCTCCAATCCCCGGCCGATCTCTCGGTTGATGGTTTCGTATTTTTGAGAGACGATCTGGGCAAGAAAGGCCTGGGATTCTCCCAAAAACAGCTTGTCCACGGCCACGGCCCCCACGAAGGCCGCCGTGATGCCCAAAAGGCACAGAAGCAGATCTCTAAACAAAAAGAGGCCCGCGCCGATGATAAGCGCGTCAATCGTGAAGATCACCCCTGAGGGACGGAGCTTTTTGAAGAGCTTGCACACCAGAAAGGCCAGCACGTCCACCCCGCCCGAGGAGCCGCCGCCCAAAAAGGTGAGGGCACAGCCCGCGCCGATGAGAGCCCCGCCGAACACGGCGGAAAGGAGCAGGGCAAGGGGAAGGTTTTCATAAGCAGAAAGGCAAAACATGCCGCCCAGCACCGAAGGATCCACCAGCCTGGAACACAGCATCACCCCCACGGGATACACCGCCGTGCTCACCAGCGTTTTCCAAGCAAAGTGTTTGCCCAAACAGATCAGCCCCAACAAGAAGATCGCCCAGGTGACTGCGGTGATGAAAAAGTCGGCAGAGAGAAAGGGCATCAGAGCGTTGAGAAGAATGGCAATGCCCGAAACGCCGCCCACCACCAGGTCAAAGGGGAGAATAAACACCGCCACGGCAAAGGAAAGAACCGCCGTTCCCGCCACCACCAAACACAGGTTTTTCACGTTGGTTAACAGTTTCTTTTTCATAATGCTCCTTTGATGTTAAGCAAGACTTTTTTTGAGTATTCCCCGTTTTTTGAAAAACTATCGGCGCTGATCGGAGAGGGAGAGAAGTGCGTTTGGAAGAAACCGACGGAAACGAAATTCTTGTTTTATTCCATATCCGACAACCGATTTACGCTTCATCACGGGTTTTGGGCACACTCTTCTTCCTGTGAGGCGTATTTTTCCTCTTTTTTCGACAAGGATGTTGTTGAAATCTCCCTGTTTGCTTGGGGGACTTTTGTGTAAAAACACGAATTTGGAAAAAAATGGAAAAAAATATCTCCAAGCCCTTGATTTTATTGGCAGAAAATGGTAAAATATTGCCACAAGATCAGAAGGGCGCCCGAAAACGGGGCTTTAAAAAAAGGAGATAAGACAATGACATCGGAAAAGAAAGTGAAAGTGTTCGTGCTGGATTCCAACAGCGATTACCGTTACGTTTGCTGTGACAATCTGCAACGGTTGGGGTTTGAGGTGGTGGGAAACACCGGAGACGGGAAAGAGGCGCTGAGCGCCATTCAGCGCACCGTGCCCGATGCGGTGCTGATGGATCTTTGGTTTCCCGGCTTCGATTGCGGCTCCATGATTGCGGATCTGCGGCGCAGCATGGGCAAGAACGTGCCCAAATTCATTTTGGTGACGGGAGTGAACAACAAGAAGGTCTTGGAGGATGCCTTTTCCAACGGCGTATGCGGCGTTGTGCTCAAGCCCTTTGAATATGAAAGCCTGGGGGAGAAGATCAAAAAGGCGGTGGCAGGGCCCAAAGGAGTGACCGTGGACGATTACGATCTGGAGGCCCAGGTGACCCGCATCATTCACCAGGTGGGAATTCCCGCTCACATCAAGGGCTATCAGTATTTGCGCAGTGCCATCATCATGGTGGCCAAGGATAACCGCATCATTAACGAGGTCACCAAAACCCTGTACCCCTCCGTGGCAAGAGAATTTGAAACCACCTCCTCCCGTGTGGAGAGGGCCATCCGCCACGCCATTGAGGTGGCCTGGGACCGAGGGGACGTGGATATGCTCAACTCCTTTTTCGGCTACACCGTTCAAAACTCCAAGGGCAAGCCCACCAACTCTGAATTTATCGCCATGATCGCCGACAATCTCCGCTTGAAGATGCGGGGCATGATCGTTTAAGATGGGCGTGGTGCTGGTAGTGGCCATCTGCGCCCTGCTGGTTTGGGAGCTTCACTGACTTTTGCGGTTGACTTTTTCCTTCCTTCCGATTATAATAGAAGGTGAGAAGGAAGGGAAGAAAGTGAACGGCATACAGCGTTTTTTCGGACATTTGCACACGGTGAACGCTCATCGGTGGCAAGTGTTTTGCAACTGCGTGCGGGCGGGGATCCCTTGGCAGGGTCTGCTCCACGATCTGAGCAAATATTCTCCTGCGGAGTTTTTCGCGGGGGTGCGCTATTATCAGGGCAACCGCTCTCCCAACACCGCTCAGCGGGAAGAGGAGGGGTATTCCCGGGCCTGGATGCACCACAAGGGCAGAAACCGCCATCATTTTGAGTATTGGACGGATTTTGACCCCCTGCAGGGAAAAAACGTTCCCGTTCCCATGCCCCGCCGCTTTGTAGCGGAAATGTTTTGCGACCGTGTGGCCGCCAGCAAGATCTACATGAAACGGCGCTACGACGACTCTTTTCCTCTGGAGTATTACCAAAGGGGCAAGGACGGCCGTCAGTGCCACGAGCAAACGGCAGGGGAGATCGAGATGCTCCTCACGATGCTTTGCCGGGAAGGCGAAAAAAAGACCTTCCGTTATATCCGAAAGGTCTTTTTAAAAACTAAAATTTAAACTTGATCTTTTTGCCCTCTAACGTGAGAGCGGCGTCAAAGGGATTGCCGGTGCGGGACACAAAGCCTGCCACCTTGGCAGTCTCTTTTTTTTCAATCAAGTCCCGTGCCATGGCTTTGCTGACGGTTCTTCCCGCCAGACGGCCGGGAATGGAAAAATCGCAGTTTTTTTCCTTATAGCCCCGACAGGAAAAATTGAATTTTCCCTTTACGATCCGGCTTTGGCAGAAGGGGCAGGTGCCGATAACTTCCATGTAAAACCCATTGTCCGTGTCCAGCATGGGGTGAGCGGGGGGCGGGCAGATCACGGAGCGGATCTCCTCCTTTGCCATTTGCAGGCTGTCCTCAATGGTGATCTCGCTGCGATACACCTTTTTCAGCGCTTGGCCCAACTGGCTGGTTTTGTATTTATCCATGGAGATGTTCATTCCCCGCAGGGACTCAATGAGAAACTCGCCCCCGGGCAGAATGGTGTAGGTGTCGTTTTTCAGCAGAACGTATTCGCTTTTTCGGGCGTTGTCAATGATGCCCGTGCGGGTGGCTTCCGTTCCCAGCTCCAGCCCTTCGAAAATGGCCTTGTATTCCTCGTCGTCGCTTTCCTTGTCCGTTTTGGCCTTGTCGTCCCGAAAGGGGTTTTTCAGATAGTTGTTTAAGGTTTCAATGGTGTAGTGCTTGGGAGGGGAGGTCTCCTTTTGCACGGGGGCAAAGGCGGTGTCCAGGTGATCGCCCTTGTTCAGGGGAGGGAGCAGCTTGTCCTTGGGGGTGTAGAAATCAAATTTCGTCCAGCCCTTTTCCCGCATCATGGCGCCCTTGAGGGTGAATTCCTCCATGCCTCCCACATCCAGCTTGATCTCCGTGCGGTCGATAATGCAGTCTTCCTTGCAGAACACCGCCGCAAAACGCTTGAATATGGCGGAATATACCAGCATTTCCCGCTCGCTCAGACGGCTTTTGTCGGGGATCTTGTAGGTGGGAGTGAGGGCGGAGTGGCTTTCGATCTTACTGTCGTCGAAAATGGTTTTCTTAAACTTAAACTCCACGGGATAGCCCAGCTTTGCCACGTTTTGGAGAATGGTCTTGATCTTGTCCTGTTCGGCGGTGGCCAGGTATTCCGAGTTGGTTCTGGGGTAGGTCACGAAGCCTTCCTCGTAAAGCTTTTGCACGATCTCCAGGCTTTCGGACATGTTCATTTTATATTTCTTTCCGAGAAAATTCTGCAGCTTGGAAAGGCTGTAGAGCTTGCCGGGGGCAAGGACGTCCTTTTTCTTCTTCACACCGATCACCGTGGCGCCCGCTTGGTTATAGGCATCGCAAAGAGCTTGGGCCTTGTCAAGCTCGGCGTGGTCAAACTTTTTCTTGCTCACCAGCTCAATGCATTCGTCTCCTTCTCCCGTTTTGGAGACGGGGGCCCAGTAATGCTCGGGAGTGAAGTTGCGGATGGCCATATCCCTGTCGTAGATGGCCTTCACCACGGGAACGATCACTCTGCCCACCCGAAGCAGGGTGCCCGTTTTCAGCGTGGCGTAGCGGGTGAGGTTCACTCCGTAGAGCCAGTCGATGTAGGTTCTGGCCAGCCCCTCGTGGGCCAGGCAATCGTATTCCGATTCGTCTTTCATATTGGCCAGGGCTTCTCTCACGGTCTGCTCCGTCTGATCGGGAAGCCACAGGCGCAAAAAGGGCTTGGGAGTCTTCAGGGCCTGCTCCACGCAGATGCGAATGATGATCTCGCCCTCCCGATCGGAGTCCCCCGCGTTGATGAGGGTATCCACGTCCTCCCGATTGCACAGGGCGCGGATGGTCTCAAATTGCTTTGCCACTCCGGAATCCACCTGCTTGGAGGCATCTTTTCGCAGACGGAAAATAAAGGTGTCGGGAAAGCAGGGGAGCACCTCCGGGGTCCAGCGGGGAGAGCGCTTTTCCTCGGGAAGGTAATCTTCAATATCCGCCAGGCTGAACAGGTGGCCGAAGGCCCAGGTGACGATGTATTCCTCTCCCAGGTAAAACCCGTCCTGTTTTTTCATGGAGCCGATGGCGCTGATGATATTTCTGGCAAGGCTCGGCTTTTCCGCAATGATCAGCTTCATACAGTTGCCTTCCTTTCATAGTTGAGGATATTTTACCACATTTTTTCCTTCTTGTGAAGGGAGAAAAAAGTGAAAGGGAAAACCGAAAAAAATCACAAAAACTTGAGAAAAAAGGCTTGACAACAAAAAAGCTTTATGCTATAATAACACCCGTCGCAAGTGGGAAGTATGCCTCTGTAGCTCAGTTGGTAGAGCAGAGGACTGAAAATCCTCGTGTCGTTGGTTCGATTCCGACCGGAGGCACCAGAAAGAGCGCTTGCTTTGTGCAGGCGCATTTTCTTCTCTTTCTTTTTGCGCGTCACCTGCGGATTTAGCTCATTTGGTAGAGCGCGACCTTGCCAAGGTCGAGGTGGCGGGTTCGAGCCCCGTAATCCGCTCCATTCGGGGGTTTAGCTCAGCTGGGAGAGCATCTGCCTTACAAGCAGAGGGTCACAGGTTCGAGCCCTGTAGTCCCCACCACGACCCGTGTTTCTCGGGTCGAACACGGCCTGGTAGTTCAGTTGGTTAGAACGCTAGCCTGTCACGCTAGAGGTCAGGGGTTCGAGTCCCCTTCAGGTCGCCAATTTGCTGGCATAGCTCAGTTGGTTGTGCACATCCTTGGTAAGGATGAGGTCGGCCGTTCAAATCGGCTTGCCAGCTCCAAAAAATTGCAAGTCCGAAGACTTGGAATTTTTTTATCCATTGCGAAAGCAATGGCATATCATCACGCGTTAGCGTGTATATCATCAAAGGCGGCACGCCGCCTTTGTATCTCATCACACCTTTAGGTGTGCATAAAATACTCTTTCGCAATGATGATATACAAAGCGTTCCGCTTTGATGATATGCAATTCCTGCGGAATTGATGAAGCTATGTTTAAAAAGTTTCGCAATCTCAGCGGAAGAATACGAAGAATGCTCACCTCATCTTGCATTACAATCGAAAATAAGATCAACAAAAAGCCGTGAATTTCACGGCTTTTTATATGCATCAAAATGTTTACGAAGGTAAATACTTCTTGACGTTTTGTTTGCTTTCGGATAAAATAAGAGTGACAGGGAGGTGGTTTGGTGTATATTAACTACTCAAAGCTTTGGAAATTATTAGCAGAAAAGGGGCTTTCAAAATCCGATCTGATGGAATTGACAGGTCTCAGTTCTCGTGTGATTGCAAAGCTTGCAAAGAATGAAACCGTCACTACGGATACCGTTGCTAAAATCTGTACTGCCCTGAGATGTAATGTAGGGGATATGATGGAGTGTTCTTCGGAGAGTGAACTGTCTCTGTATCATTACAGTCTTGCTTTTGGGAGAACGGTTGAGGAAACGGACCGTGTGAAAAAAAGCAGTTTTGTGTGGAACGGACAGAAATTCGTTTTGTATGTAACAAAGAAAAAAGCCACCAAGTCTACGAGAATTGATTGCGGTGAGGATAACACTGTCTATTGGACACAGTTTTATATTGCCGGAGGGCATGGCCGCCCGAGTGTTGTAAAAACGCCTCTTGTGAAACCGATTGCCGCGGCGGACGCTATTACCGTTGTTATCATAAAAGGCAAGCCCGGCACCATTACAGGACTTGACGAAGGAATTTGGGTCTCTGCTAAAAACGGAAAACTGCGGGACAAACGTCAAATCTTTTTGATGTCTGAAGCAGCTTTTAAGGTTTTTGAGCCAAAGGAAAGCGTTTTGTTGCAATCGATGAATGAATAGAAATCACGATTCCTTTTCATAGCGTGATATCCGGCGTTCCCCATCGTTTTGCCTCCTGTGACAATACTTGACAAAGAGGGCAAAGCATAGTATAATGGAAAAAATATAATCGGTGCGGTTTTGCCGTGTAAGGATATTTATGAAGAAAATTTGCTTTGTTCAGACGGATCTCAACGTGGGAGGGATCCAGAAATCTCTCTTTAATCTGCTGAGAAACATAGACTACGGGAAATATCAGATCGATCTGTTTTTGTTTGAGAAGGGCGGCTTCTTTGAGGGCTCCTTTCCCAAGGAGTTGAACGTGATCTATTTAGATCATCCCGGCAAGAAATATTCCTTTATGAAGTTTGAAAAGGTTGTGAAAAAGCTTTCCTTTGCCCTGCCCGAGCCGGACAAGGAATACGATCTTGCCGTCGACTTCAACAGCTATCAGAACATCTGTGCCGCTCTGGTGAATCAAGTGAAGGCCAAGCGCAAGGTGATGTGGGTGCATAACGACGTGGGCATCAAGCTCAAGGGCGAGTGGAAATACCGCGTTCTTTGGCACTTTTTTAAGGGGAAATTTAAGATTTTTGACCGTTTTATCACCGTCAGCGACGGATTGATCGAGCCCTTCTCCCAAAAGGCCGGCGTGCCCAAGGAGAAGATGGAAACGGTGTGCAATTATATTGACGTGGAGGAGATCCTGGAGAAGAGCAAGGAGGATCCCCAAGGCTTTTGCCCCGACCCTGCCTGCTTCCACTTTGTTGCCGTGGGCAGACTTTGCTACCAGAAGGGATACGACATTCTTCTGGAACACTTTGCCAAAGCGGTGAGCCGCCGTCCCGAATTAAGGCTGCACATTGTGGGAGACGGGGAGGACCGTGCCGAGCTGGAGGAACGGGTGGGGCGCCTGAAGCTGAAGGACAAGGTGAACTTCCTGGGCAATCAGTCCAATCCCTTTTCTTACATGGCCCGTTGCGACGCCTTTGTTTCCACCTCCCGCTATGAGGGGCAGGGGATGAACGTTATGGAAGCCAAGGTGCTGGGAATGCCCCTGTATATCACCAAAAACCTGGAAAAGTATAACAGTTGCGGCGTTGTGGGCGTGGAAGATCTGAGTGAAGCCATGGTGACTGCCGTGCCCGTGGCTCAAAGGGTTCCCGACCTTCTCACCGAATACAATCAAAAGATTCTGGATTCCATTCAACGACTGACGGAGTTCGACGATGCCAAAGAGGCGTGAGAAGCTTACGTTTCTCTCTCCGCGATGTGATTTTTTGGCATACGTTTTCTCCGTTTCGGGAAAAATCTTCAAAAAGAAGAAGGATAAAGACCAATGAGATACAGTATCATCGTTCCCGTGTATAACGTGGAGGCGTATCTTAGCCGGTGCCTGGAATCTCTCCTGTGTCAGAAGGGAGATTTTGAGATCCTGGCCATCGACGACGGCTCCACCGACGCAAGCCCCGCCCTTTGCGATGACTTCGGGGCCCGCTATCCCGAAAAGATCCGCGTGATCCATCAGGAAAATCAGGGCTTGGGCGGTGCCAGAAACACGGGCATTTCCCAAGCAAAGGGAGAATATCTTCTTTTTGTTGACAGTGACGACACGGTGGACGGAAACCTGCTGGAGCGGATGGACTTTGCCGTGGAGCGCTTTTCTCCGCAGGTGGTGATCTTCGGAATGAAAAGCGTGGACGAGGCGGGAAATTGGATCAAGGAATGCCGTGAGACCCTTCCCAAAGAGCAGGTGTTTTCCTTTGAGGAGCGCAAAGAGGTTCTTTTGGCCCTTCCCAATGCCTGCAACAAAATGTTTCGGGCAGCCCTTTTTGCCGACGGCGAGATCCGTTTCCCCGGGCGTGCCTGGTATGAGGACTTTCGCACCACGCCCAAGCTGTTAAGCCGATGCGAGAGGATCGTGTATCTGGACGAGTTGCTTTATAATTACCTCCAGCGAAGCGGATCCATTACCAACAATAAAAATCTTTCCCGCAACGAGGAGATCCTTTGGGCGATGGACGATCTTTTGGATTATTTTTCGCAAAAGTCTCTCACGGCAGACACGTTTCCTTTTTTGGAGCGCCTTGCGGTGGACCACGTGCTTCTCGCCGCTTCGGTGCGGGTGGCAAAGGCGGACCCCTGTTCGCCTCTGTTGAAACGGTTGCGGGACTATATGGAAGAAAAATTTCCCGATTATTCTAAGAACCCCGCTCTTTCTTCTTTGTCCAAGGCAAAGAAGCTGGCGCTGTTTTTGATTCAAAAGCGGCTCTTCTCCCTTTTGCGCCTGCTGTTTTTGTTAAAGGACGGCAAAAGGAGCTGAGCATTCGGAGGAAGCTATGGCCCAAAGGTTTGTTTGTAAGGAGAATATTGCCCAGATTCTGTACAAAAAAGGAATTGAGCCCCACAGCATCCGTCTGGGCTTTTGCTCCGATCGAAGCGGCAAGGGAGAGCTTTGCGATCACTATGTGCTCTTTACCCATGAGGAGTTTGTCTTTTTGAGCGTCCGTGAGGAGTTAAAGGCTTCTCACGGCCGTTTTCTTCTTTTTGGCAGAAAAAGCCAAAGCGTGACCACTCCTTTGGATTGCGATTGTATCCCCGTTGGGGAGGTGCAAACGCTTTTCACGGAGGATGCCGTGAACGGAGGCAGGCTCTGTGTGCTTCTGACTAACGGGGAGCATCGGGTGATCAGCCGGTATTCCATGAGGAAAAAATCCGAGGCCAAGGAGTTTGAACGGAGCGCCAACCGTTTGCTTTCGGGAGAAGAATTGCCCGAACAAAACAAAGAGGAGCGGGAAGAGGAGCAACGTTGTCCCAAGTGCCGCAGCCGCTATCCCGATCCCGCCGCAAAGCTCT
>JAZNGI010000056.1:0-3499 GCA_045576375.1 Eubacteriales bacterium | reverse complement strand
CTAAAACGTGGGCGATCTCAAGCACGTGCTTGAAGCTCTCAAGATGCGCCTCGAAAGGATCGGCAATTTTGATCTTACCGATGGGAGAACCCACCGACCACGTCACGAGGCCGTGAGCATCCAGCTTTTTCTTCACTTCCTTGGCCTTTTCAACAGAGATCTTTGCCACGTTGGTCCCGTCCACGTTTCTGATCTCCAGTCCGTCCAGGCCGTTTCTTTTCATTGCCGTGATCTGAGCGTCCATATTAGGGGATGCTTCATCTGCAAAAGCGAAAATTCTGATGTTTTCCATTGTTTCCTCCGTAGATTCCGTTACCGTTTTTTTGTTTACACGCCCGAATAAGCGGAAAATCCGCCGTCAATGGGCAAAACCACGCCTGTGATAAAGCTTGCGGCTTCATTATTCAGCAAGAACAAAAGCCCGCCTTCCAATTCCCTGCTTTGGCCGAATCTTCCCATGGGGGTGGCGGCTAAGATCTTGCCCGTTCTGGCCGTGGGCGTGCCGTCGTCGTTAAATAAGAGCTTGGCGTTCTGCCGAGTGGAGAAAAATCCGGGAGCGATGGCGTTCACGCGGATCCCCACCTTGCAAAAATGCACGGCAAGCCATTGGGTGAAGTTGGAAATTGCCGCTTTGGCTCCCGAATAGGCGGGAATCTTGGTGAGAGGCGTGTAGGCGTTCATGCTGGAGATGTTAAGAATGTTGCAGCCCTCTCTGCCCACCATCTGCTTGGCAAAGGCTTGGGTGGGAATGAGGGTGCCCAAGAAATTCAGGTTAAACACAAAGCCCACTCCCTCGCTTTCCAGATCAAAGAAGCTCTTGGTGTCCTCGTCGATATCTCCCAATTCAAAATACTCCTTATCGGTGGTGGCTCTGGGGTTGTTCCCGCCTGCCCCGTTAATAAGAACGTCGCATTCGCCCAGATCCTTCTTCACTTGCTCCGCCACGCTTTCGCAGATCGCCTTATCCAAAACGTTGCAGGAATAGGCTTTGGCAATTCCGCCTTCCGCGGTGATCTCATCGGCAAAGGCTTTGGCCGAATCATAATTTAAATCAAGCAAAGCCACCTTTGCTCCCGCTCTGGCCAAGGTTTTTGCAAAGGCCGAGCAAAGCACGCCCCCTGCTCCCGTTACAACGGCAACCTTGCCGGATAAGTCGGTGTTCAACACGTTGTTTTCCATTATCGTTCCTCCTTTGCCTTTTCGCAAGCCTCAAATAAACCGTTGATATACGCCGCGCCCAAGGCTCTGTCGTATAAGCCGTAGCCGGGTTTGCCCGTTTCTCCCCAGATCATTCTGCCGTGGTCGGGGCGCACGTAGCCGTCAAAGCCCGTGTCCACCAACGCCTTTACGATCTCGTACATATCAAGACTTCCGCATTTGGATAAATGTCCGCTCTCTTCAAAGGAGCCGTCCTCCAGTAAGGTCACCTGGCGGATGTGCATAAAGGCAATGCGGTCCATGCCGCTGTATTTACGCACCATCTTGGGGATATCGTTGAATTTGGCACAGCCCAAAGAGCCCGTGCAAAGGCAAAGGCTGTTGGAGGGGCTGTCAACGATGGAAAGCAATCGGTCCAGATTTTCTTCGTTGGTAATAATTCTCGGTATGCCGAAAATGGGATAGGGCGGGTCGTCGGGGTGGATGGCCATTCTCACGCCGCATTCCTCGGCCACGGGGATGATCTTTTTCAAAAACTTTTCAAGGTTTTTAAAAAGGCCCTCTTGTCCGATCTTTTGGTAGGCCGCGATCAGCTCCCGCACCTGCTCCTGGGTGTAGCTGGCATCCCAGCCGGGAAGATGAATGTCGTCCTTTAAAGGATCCAGATCCTTCATCTGCTCCCAATACATCACGAGACTGGTGGAGCCGTCGGGGGCTTTTTTGTCAAGCTGCGTTCTCGTCCAGTCAAACACCGGCATGAAGTTATAGGTAATGCAGCGAACGCCGTATTTGGCACAACGGCGGATGTTCTCGCAGTAAACCTCGGTCAGCTCCTCTGCTTTTTCGGTGCCCAGCTTAATTTCCTCGGGCACGGGCACCGATTCCACAATGTCAAAAAGCAGGCCGTTTGCCTCTGCCTGTTCTTTCATTTTGGCAAGGCTTTCCTCGGGCCACACTTCCCCGGGCTTCACGTCGTACACCGCGGATACAACGGAGCGCATATTGGGGATCTGTCGGATAAATTCCAAGGATATGGGGTCGCTCTCCCCATACCAGCGAAAAGACATTTTCATATTATTCCTCCATGGCTTTCTTTATATTTTCGTAGCAGATGCGAGAAACCAGCCGATGGGCGCCCTCTCGGGAATACTCGCCCTTCTCCACCCACTCCCCGATCACGTTGCACAGGATCCGTCTGAAATAATCGTGGCGGGCGTAGGACAAAAAGCTTCTGGAATCGGTAAGCATCCCGTAAAACTCACCCAAGGAACCGTTTTCACCGATCACCTTGATCTGGTCCTCTATGCCCCGCTTATGGTCGCAAAACCACCAAGCCGCCCCGCATTTTACGTTGGGGAACGCTCCCGCAACGGAGGCGATCTGGGCAATGTTGGCTTCGTTGAGAGAATAGATCACCGTTTTGGGAAGCCCCGAATTCCGATGGATGGCGTCCAGCAGCAGAATAAGGGAATTTCCGTCCACGGCGTTGCCCACGCAATCCACGCCGCAGTCTGCCCCCAGCTTTTCGGCCAAAACGGAATTGGAATTTCTCACAACCGCCAAATGCCATTGGGAGATCATGTTTTTTTCTCGGTATAAGCCGTTGAGAAAAACGTACATATGCCCCACAAAGCCGTTATATTCGCTGTCGGTCACCTCTTCCCCCTGCAACACCCTTCGGAAGATCCCGTCGCTCTCGTTTTCCTCTGCGATCCTGCAGGGAAACAGCGGCATTCCCAGATCCGCACAGCGGCACCCCATGGAGCAGAAAAAGTCCAGCCTGCTGGCAACCGCCTGTTTTAACGATGCAAGGTCGCTGATCTGTGTGTTGCTGACCTGGCTTAATTTGTTGATGTATTCCCCGTATCCCTCTCTGCGGATAAGAAGCAGATTGTCGGTTCGAAAGGAGGGCAGGACCCGAGTTTGTAAGGACGGGTCAGCGGCTATTTTTTGATGCCAGATCAGATCGTCGGTGATATCGTCGGTGGTGCAGACGGTCTCCACCTTTGCCCGACGGACCAGCTCTCTGGGGGACAGCCGGGTGTTCTGAATCACCTCGTTTGCCTTGTCCCATATGAGCGGGGCGTTTTTTGCCGTGATGGGCAAATCAATGTGAAAAAACTGCGAAAGCTCCATGTGCGACCAATGATAAAGGGGATTCCCCGCCGCAAATTCCAGAGCTTGGCAGTATTTGAAAAATTTTTCCTTGTAAGAAGCGCCGCCGGTGACGTAGTGTTCGTCGATCCCCGCCGTTCGCATCAGCCGCCATTTATAATGATCGGCCGCAAGCCAGATCTCTCCGATGTTCCCAAAGGGCTCGTCCTGAAAGATCTCCATGGGC
>JAZNGI010000055.1:0-2487 GCA_045576375.1 Eubacteriales bacterium | reverse complement strand
ATGCTTTCCACCCTGAAGGTCAACGCCCATTTGGAGATCAACTCCATCGGTTGCAAGCGTTGCCGCCCCGTTTATCATAAGGCTCTGAGAGACTATTTCGGCGCCTACCGCAAGGATCTTTGTCCCACCTGCCTGGAGCGTCTGGAAACCAATCCTCTGCGTATCTTAGACTGCAAGAGCGAGATTTGCAAGAACATTGCCGTGAACGCTCCCAAGACTGTGGACTATCTTTGCGATCCCTGTGCCAAGCATTTTGAAGGAGTCAAGAGCTTTCTTGATGCGGGCAAGATCTCCTATCGGGTGAATCCCCGCATCGTGAGAGGTCTCGACTATTATCAGCGCACCGTGTTTGAGTTCATTTGTGACGATATCGGTTCCCAAAGCACCGTGTGCGGCGGCGGGCGCTATAACGGCCTGGTCAGCGAATTGGGCGGCCCCGACGTTTCCGGCATCGGCTTTGCCATGGGTCTCACCCGCATCCTTTTGGCCATGAAGAACAGCCAAGCCGTTGTTCCCCCTGAGGTGCCCGATCTGTATCTTGCGTCCATGGGAGAAGCCGCGGCCCGTGCGTGCTTTGCTTTGGCGGGTCAATTGCGCAAGAGCGGCAGGGTGGTTCTCTTTGACCAGGTGGGAAGAAGTCTGAAAGCCCAGATGAAATATGCCGATAAAAAGAACGTGCGCTACACCATGGTTTTAGGTGACAGTGAGCTGGAACGGGGCGTTGCCACCATCAAGAATATGGAAAACGGCGAAAGCGCCGAGATTGCTCTTAACAGCCAAGCCATTGGCGAATGGATGAAATAATCCGAGAAACGGAAGGAAGTTAATTATGTACAGAACCAAATATTGCGGCGAGGTCACGGAAAACGATGTGGGAAGCCGCGTCAAGGTGTGCGGTTGGGTGCAAAAACAGAGAGATCTGGGCAGCCTCATCTTTGTGGATCTGAGAGACCGCAGCGGCATCCTCCAGTTAGCCTTTGATGAAAAGACTGAAAAGAAGATCTTCGATCTTGCCTTTACCCTCCGCAGTGAATACGTCATCTGCGCGGGCGGTGTGATCCGTCACAGAGGGCAGGCGGCCAACGCCGCAAAGGCCACGGGGGCGGTGGAGCTGGAGGTAGATGAGCTGGAGCTTTTAAACTCCTCGGTGACTCCTCCCTTTGAGATCGTGGAAAACAGCGACACCCGCGAGGAATTGCGCTTGAAATACCGTTATCTGGATCTGAGACGGCCCGATCTGAAGGATAACATCGTTCTTCGCCACAAGGTGGCCAAGGAAGCCAGAGATTTTTACGATGAAAACGGCTTTTTGGAGATCGAAACGCCCACCCTGGTGCGTTCCACTCCCGAAGGTGCCAGAGATTATTTGGTTCCCAGCCGCGTGCATCCCGGCAGCTTCTACGCTCTTCCTCAGTCTCCTCAGCTTTATAAACAGCTTTTGATGGTCAGCGGCTTCGACCGCTATATGCAGTTGGCCCGTTGCTACCGGGACGAGGATCTCCGTGCCGACCGTCAGCCCGAATTCACTCAGATCGACCTGGAAATGAGCTTTGCCGACGAAGACGACGTGATGGGGGTCAACGAGCAGTTTATTCAGCGGGTCTTTAAAAAGTTTTTGGGCGTGGACGTGCAGCTTCCCATTGCCAGAATGACTTATGCTGAGGCCATAGATCGCTTCGGAAGCGACAAGCCCGACCTTCGCTTCGGTTTTGAGCTGATCAACGTCACCGAAGCAGTGAAGGATTGCGGCTTCAAGGTGTTCTCCGCCCCTGCCAACAACGGCGGAAGCGTGCGGGCCATCAACGTGAAGGGCTATGCCGACCGTTTTTCCAGAAAAGATATTGATAAGCTGGCAGACTTTGTGAAGACCTACCGTGCCAAGGGTCTTGCCTGGGCAAAATATGCCGATGAGATCACTTCTTCCTTTGCCAAATTCCTCAGCCAAGAGGAACTTGAGCGTCTGTATCAGGCTTGCGGCTTTGAGCAGGGCGACCTTCTTCTCATTGTGGGAGATGATAATTCCAAGGTAGTGTTCGATTCCTTGGGTGCCCTCCGTTGCGAAGTGGCAAAGCGGCTGGGCTTAGATGACAAGAAAAAATTCTGCTTCGTTTGGGTCACCTCTTTCCCCATGTTTGAGTGGGACGAGGAAGAACAGCGCTATTTTGCCATGCACCATCCCTTCACCGCGCCCAGAGACGAGGATCTTCCCCTTCTGGACAGCGATCCGGGCAAGGTTCGCGCCAAGGCCTATGATATCGTTCTCAACGGGTGGGAGCTGGGCGGCGGCTCGGTGAGAATCCATCGGGGCGACGTTCAGGCAAAGATCTTTGAGATCTTAGGCATCTCCCGGGAAGAAGCCAAGCTGAAGTTCGGATTCCTGTTGGAAGCCTTTCAATACGGTGCACCCCCTCACGCAGGCATGGCCTTCGGTTTTGACCGTTTGGTCAGCTTGATCCTCGGCTTGGATGCCATCCGCGATTGCATTGC
>JAZNGI010000054.1:0-2415 GCA_045576375.1 Eubacteriales bacterium | reverse complement strand
CCATATCATATCCTCGCTTTCTATTGACGGTTCCCGATTCCTCGCTTTCTCGTTGATTACTTGAAGGCGCCGGAACCGATGCTTTTAATCTTTTCTTTCATTTCCTTGGTCATGTGCTTATCGCAATGCTTGAAAGCTCCGTAGCTTAAAACCACACCACGGGGAGGCTCGGTTTCAAATTCTACCTCGGTGATGCCGCTGTCCACGAATGCCAATCGATCAATTATGATATTGTTTGGCAATACGACCTTTTTAAGAGAACTGCAATTCTCGAAAGCGTAACTGTATATTTTCTTGACTCCTTTCGGGATCACAACTACGGGGCCTAAGTTTTTGCATCCTCTGAAATCCCCCATACCGATCTCGGCAATGTCCGAATTGAAACGCACGCCCTTCAGATTCAAGCTTTTGTCAAACAAATAACCGGGGATCCGTTTCGTTCCTTCCGGTATAACCACGATGGGATGAGATGCCAGGATTTCTTCTTTTCGTTTTTGGTCAGACTTCACCTTCACAAGCTTGTTCCAAAACTCCATATCGTCAGAGGATGCTTTTGCTTCAACTATAGGTGTAACGGTTTTCGTTTTCTTAACCTCGGGTACAACCGTTGCCTGTTTCTCGGTTCTTGGTTTAGCGGTCGTTTTTGGGGGCGTTGCGCCGTAAATGCGGGTAATGATTTCATCGGTTGCTTCTGCCGCTTTACATACTATTTTATCGTTCTCATAGTAATACTCGACAGCCGTGCCGTCGGGAGCGGTAAGAACGCCCTTGCCGTGGCGGTCGTCGTCCTTGAACTGACCTACGTATACATAGCCGTCTGTATAACTTTTCTTTCCATTTCCTTTTATGGAGCCTTTTACGAAATCACCCTCGTAGCAAACGCCGTTTGGCCAAACGTATTTCCCCTTGCCCGTTCGGAAATCCTCACGCCAATCGCCCTCGTATGTATCGCCGTTCGGCCAGGTCATTTTGCCCTTGCCGTGGCGCTTATCGTCCTTGAACTGCCCTTCATATCGGCAACCATCGGAATACAGTCGGATTCCATAGCCGTTAAAATCTCCATCAACGAAATCGCCTTCATAATAAGCACCGTTGGCCCAAGTGTATTTTCCTTTGCCGGTTTTGTGATGATAGACCCAGTCGCCTTCATAAGAGTTGCCTGTCTCTTTCCAGGTTATTTTGCCCTTGCCGTGATATAAAGAGCCGTGGACGCCGCCCACATACAGATCACCGTTGGGATAACGAATCTCTATATTGCCTTTGTAGCTGCTGCCCATCCAGCCCCAAAAGAACATTTTGACCTGAAAATCCCCGGTTTTGCCGGACACACGAACCTTGTTTCCGAAACGGTCGGTATAGGTTCGCCAATCCATCGCCCGTTCTTCTGCTCTTGCTCTTTCTGCTTCCTTTCGGCTTTTTTCAGCGTCATAGCTACCGGAGCTGCTTGAACTCATGGCGTTTTTGCAAGAGATACACACACCTATACCGGGTATGTAATCAAATTCACCATAGCAGTATTTACATTTTCCCATAATGTGTTTCTCCTTAAAATCGATTAAACGATGCTCGTTGCCTTTTCATAAAGTTCGATACACTTTTTAAGCTCAACGATCAAATCGTCAAGCGTACTGTCATGCCTCCCGCATCATGCCGTTCATTTCCATAACTTTTGTTCTCCTTTTTCAATCTTCCTTCAAAAGCAAGCTTATCCTCACGGCAGTAACGGTGTCATATGATACACTGTCTCCGGTCATAGTACGTCCCGAGTAATCGATTGTGTACACCTTCATACCATCATCGTCTTTGTATCGTAAATACAACATATCATTCACCAAAGCGCAGACTTGTGAATTCATTACCCCAAATGGCTCCATTCCGGCAAGTTGCTCGATGGTATATTCATAACAATGTGTCTCCTGAAAGCCCGAACGGTTGGAGCCGCCAACTCCCATATATCCGCGAGCAATCCTCACTCCAACAACCTGTTTATTGTCTTTAACAAGAATGGTTTTAAGGGAGAGGATTTCTGCATCCGGCAGTTTATTTGTCGAATTGGTGTACAAGACCTTAACCAACTCTGCATAATATGATCTGTCAGATGTGGAGAAGTATTGGAAGTTTGTTTCCGATCCCAATGCCCTTGCATTGCCATATTCATCCCTATAGTAAAGCTGATTGCCCACCACGGCGCATAGGGTTCTGCACTCATCAAGCGCGATCAGATCTCCGCCCGCCAAATCCGCGATCGCATATTTTATAATCTCCTTAGGCTCTGAAGAGCTGCTGGAGCTTGCCGACAAACCCTTGTAAATCTCAATACCAATTACCTCATCGCTGTCCTCAACCAAAAACTTTTCAAGGGCTAAAATTTCATCCTTATCCAAGCGTCTCACGTTCACATCTCCTTTTTTCTAA
>JAZNGI010000053.1:0-4045 GCA_045576375.1 Eubacteriales bacterium | reverse complement strand
AAAGGTCTCCGAAGCTGATGGCCTGCTTGATGCTGGCAACCACTTCTTTACGTTTGGTGACCTTTAAATATTCCAGCTCTTCCTGGAGGTTCTTATAGCCTTCTTCGGTAACAAAAATTTCTTTGGTCTGCATAGCCTGTTTTCCTCTCAAAAAATTTATAATGGTTGATTTAGGGTTTGGTAACGTACTTCAAAGGATCGGTGTGAGATCCGTTAACATAGATGATAAAGTGGAGGTGGACACCGAAGGAATAACCGGTGTTTCCCGTTAGGCCGATCACATCGCCCTGCTTAACCTCCTGGTTCACCTTTACATAGATCTTGCTCAGATGAGCGTAGAGACTCTGAATACCGCTTCCGTGATAGATCACCACGTAGTTCCCGTAGGACCAATGCCAGCCCGCTACCAGAACCTTGCCGCTGGCGGTGGCGAAGGTGTTGGCGGGGGTGGAGTTGGTGGGAATGTCAAGCCCGGTGTGGGCAGAGCCTTTGTAATACTGGCTGATCCTGCTGTATTTTACCGGCACGGGCCAGATGAAGGCGCCGCCGGTATACTCCCGCTCTTCCTTGGCCTTGATCTGAGCCGCCAGAGCCTTCATATCGGCATCCAACTGATTTTTGGCCGCCTGGACTTCTTTCTGTGTTTTGGTGAGAATGTCCACGTCGGACTGAATGGAGTTGAGGTAAGCCTCAGCTTCCTTCATTTTCGTTTCCAGATCCACCTTCTGAGCCTCATTTTGTTCCTTCAGCTCCACACTTTGCTGTTTGGTGGCTTCCAGTTCGGCTTTTTTTGCGGACACGTCTTCGCGGTTGAGGGTCAAGCCCTCCAGGATCTTCTGATCGTTGGTGAAAAGATCGTTCATCACTTCCACGCGGGACAAAAGATCGCTGAGACTGGCAGAGCCCAGGAGAAAATCAATGTACTCCATATCTCCGGTTTCCTGGGCAAAGATCAAGCGGCGCTTAATGATCTCATAATCCGCGGCGATCTGCTGATCCAAAGCATCGATTTGAGCTTGGGTCTCCAGGATCTTTTCATCGCAGGCGGCAATGAGCTGCTCGGAAAGCGCAATCTTATCCCCGATGGCTTCAATTTGCTGATCCAAAAGCTGTTTCTGCTTCAAAACGGATTGCTTATCCGCCTTGGCTTGGGCAATTTCCTTGTTCAACTGACTCAAACGGTTATCAATCGAGCCCATTTGGTTTTTCAGATTTTCATAATCCTTTTTATCTTCCTGCACGGTGCTGTCCGCCAGAGCAACGGCCGGAAAGCTCCCCACAAGAACCGCCCCGAACATAATGACGGCAAGCATGGCGCAGACACTGCGTTTCCAATAGGAATGCTTCATTGATCTTTTCCTTTCCTTGATTCGTTTCACTTCTTCAACGCAGCCACCGCCGCCTGAAGCTGAGTGTCTTCCTCAAAGCTGATGGTATACAAACTCAATTCGTGCTCCGGTGCCAGGGATGCTTCCACATCGCAGGTGAGGCCCTTGTTATGAAAGCTCTCGGAAACGGGAGGAGCAAAATAGCGGGTGGTGATCACAAGGCCCGAAAGATCCGCCAATTTGACAGAGGTGAGGATGGCGGCGTCTCCCGCGGTTTTTTCTCCCACCACCAACGCGCCCGCGTTATCTCTCAGAGAAGCGGCAAACAGCTCCGCGGAAGAAGCAGTGATGCTGTTGACGATCACCGCCGAGGGCAACGAAACGCTGTGCTCGGGAGTGGAGTTCACCACGGTGACGTCGTCCTTGGAGGCGTAGGTACGGGCAAGGGGACGGTCGGAAACCAAATAGTCCAACATTCTTGTGACAACGTCAAAGCTGCCGCCGGTGTTGTTGCGAAGATCGTACACCATGGCCTTTGCCCCTTGAGCGCAGAGGGCATCCACCGCAGCTTTAAATTCTCCCTCGGTGAGTGCGTTTACGGAATAGATCCTCACGTAGCCCACGGAATTTTCGAGCATGGAATAGCTGAGGGTCTCCACGCGGATAGCTGCAAAGGACAGCTCCAGCGCCACGGACTGCTCTCCCCGCTTGACAGTCAAGCTGACGGAGCCGCCCTCGTCACCGTAGAGCTTGGCTCTTGCGGCCGTGTAGCCGATCTGCGCGACGGCTTGTCCGTTCACGGCTTCAATGACATCTCCGGGGACAACCCCCGCTTTTGCGGCGGGAGAACCGTCAAACACGCGGTAGATATACATTTGCTCGGAGCCGGAAAGATAGGTGGCGTTGACACCGATGCCGAAGCGTTCGCCCGAGCCGGTGAGAACGTATTCGCTGAATTCTTCTTTGGAAAGATAGGAACAGCCCGAATCGCCCAAGCCCTGCATATAGCCTCGCAGAAGCTTATCGCCCAGCTCCGTTTCATCGATACTGCCCACGTACTGACTGCGGACCAGCTCATCCACCGCCGCCAGCTTGGAGAAATCCAGTTGATTCTCGGTGATCTCGTCCAATTTGTCCTGGTATTTATATCCCACGTAGGAATAGGTGATCTGGAAAGTGATGAGGGCACCGATCAACAGCAGCACCAAGGCGGCGCTGACGGAAAGCTTTCGTTTCATCTCTCTCCCTCCCTTGAGTTAAGATCAGACCTTGTTGTATTTTCTCAAACTGAAGGCACAGCCCAAGAAGCCCGCGATCACGCCTACTGCCAGGAAGATCCCCAGCAAAGGATATGCGATCTGAGCGAAGGGAATGACCATAACGATCTCGTAATCCCCCAAAAGCTCCACCATAAAGTACTTATAGAGATAGTACTGAACGCCGTAGCCCACACCGCCGGCAACCGCGCCGATGATGAGACCCTCGATATAGAAGGGAACGGACACGAAAAAGCCGGTGCCGCCCACGTATCTCATAATGGCAATTTCATCCCGACGGGCGAAAATGGAAAGCTTGAGCGTGTTTCCGATGACGAACAGGCTGACCGCAAAGAGAAGCACCATCAGCCAACTGAACACCAGGGAAACGATGCTCTTCAAACTGTCGATCTTGTCGGCGATCTCCACCTGGGCGTTGATCTTGGAAACGTTTTCGATCTGCTCGATCTGATACTTTAGCGTAGAAACGGAAGCACCGTCGGCATAAGTAACGGTGTACTGATCCTTCAAAGGATTGTTTTCTCCCCGATACACGTTGAAGATGTCCTCGTGCCCTTGGTATTTGGCAATGAGATCCTCCAACACCTGATCCTTGGAGGTGAAGTCTACCTGAACGATCCCCTTAAGGGCGCGCAGACGGTTTCCCACTTCCTCCACGGCGTAATCCTCGGTGTTTTCTTTCACGAACACCACGATCTTGTTGTAGCCGTCCAGCTTATCTAAGTTGGCCTCCAGGTTCTCGGAAATGGCCCAGGAGGAGCCCATGACCAAAAGACAGCTCATGAGGATCACGATGGACGCCAGGGTCATCACACCGTTTTTGAACATTCCCTTGAATGCCAGCTTGAAAAAATAAACCAAGTTATACATTCTTATCTTCATCAAACATACCGCCTGTTCTGTCGCTGGTGACCTTGCCGTCTTGGATGGTGATCACACGCTTGTTGAAGTAGTCCACGATGCTCTTTTCGTGGGTAATGACCACCACGGTCTTCCCCAGCTTATTGATCTTGATGAGCAGTTGGATCATTTCAATGCTCATAATCGGGTCGATGTTTCCCGTGGGCTCGTCGGCAATGATGATGGCGGGATTGTTGATCACCGCGCGGGCGATGGCAACTCGCTGCTGTTCACCGCCGGAAAGCTCCGCAGGTTTGCAGGCGCCTTTTTCTTCAAGCCCCACAAGCTTTAAAAAGTTGGCAACTCTTGCTTTGATGGTCTTTTTCGATTCTCCCACCACGTGCATGGCAAACGCAATGTTTTCAGAAGCGGTCATATTGGGAAGAAGGCGGAAATCCTGAAATACGATGCCAATGGTGCGGCGAAGCTTGGGAACCTTAAAACGGCTCATACGGGAAACGTTGAATTTATCGATGGTGATACGGCCGCCGGAGGGCTTCTCTTCACAAAGGAGAAGCTTGGTCAAGGTAGTTTTACCTG
>JAZNGI010000052.1:0-1927 GCA_045576375.1 Eubacteriales bacterium | reverse complement strand
CAGTCAATTCGACTGCAGCCAATCCTCTTACTTTCCATTTTTTCAAAAAGGAGGATCCAATGGCATTTTTTAAGAAGAAAACAGAACCACAAGCCCAGGAGCCGATGGATCTCGACGAGGTAATGAAAAAGTTTGACCGTGAGTCAAACACCCGTGTTTGGGAAGGTATCCCCAAAATCATCATTACTTGCATTCTCGCGGTTTTTTCCGTGTTCTGTATCTACGTCACTCTGTTCGCTACCTGGCTGGATGAAATCCGACTCACGTCCTTTATGGCTTTTATTATGTTGATCGGTTTTCTGGTGTTTCCCGCGAAAAAAGGAAAACAGCGAGCCAACTATATCCCTTGGTATGACGTTGTTTTGATGGTGCTGGGTACCGGAGCCTTTCTCTATTACACCGTGAACGCCGTTGATATCGTAAGCCGCTTCAGGGTGTCTACCGTGGAGGTCGTTATCGGCTTGATCGGCATTTTATGCCTGGCGGAGCTTTGCCGCCGCAGCGTGGGCTTGCCCATTCTTTGCGTGGCAGGCGTTCTTTTGATCTACGCCTTGATCTGGGGCTCCACGAATCCCGATTTTTTTGCCCGCATCACTGCAAACGTCCGTGTTTTGTTCTACTCCAAAGAGGGAATTTTGTCAACGCCCGTCAACGTTTGTTCTAAGTATATCGTGATGTTTATTATCTTCGGCGCTTTCCTGGAGCGCACGGGAATTGCGGATTTCTTCATTAAGATCGCAAACGCCCTGGTGGGTCGCTTTTCCGGCGGTCCTGCCAAGGTTGCCGTTGTGGCTTCTGCTCTGGAGGGAATGGTCTCCGGCTCCTCCGTTGCCAACACCGTTGGCTCCGGTGCTGTGACGATCCCCTTGATGAAGCGCACGGGATATAAGCCCGAATTTGCCGCCGCCGCAGAAGCATCTGCCTCCACCGGCGGACAGATCATGCCTCCCATTATGGGCGCCGCCGCCTTTTTGATGGCGGAAACCGTGGGTGTGCCCTATTCCAACATTGTTCTCAGAGCGATTCTTCCCGCCGTTTTGTATTTTGCAGGCGTGTTTATCACCGTTCATCTGGAAGCCAAGAAGGAAGGCTTGAGGGGGTTGTCCAAGGAAGAGATTCCCCGCCTGAAGCCCTTGCTCAAGCAAAGCTATCTTTTGCTTCCATTGATCCTGCTCATCTATTTGGTGGGCACCAGCACTCGTTCTATTGCCTATGCGGCGGCAATCGCCATCGTGGTTGCCATCGTGGTGAGTCTCTTTAACAAAGAGAACCGCATCACACCTAAGCGCATTCTGGAAGCCCTTGCCGCGGGCGGACAGGGAATGATCACCGTGGCCGCGGCTTGCGGTGTGGCGGGCATCGTGGCAGGAATCATCAGTAATACCGGTCTTGCCTATATGCTCTTTAACGGCATCGTGACTCTGGCGGGAAATCAAGTCATCGTTGCTCTGTTTTTAACGATGCTTTGTTGCATCGTTTTGGGAATGGGCGTGCCCACCACCGCCAACTATTGCATTATGGCGGCAACCTGTGCGCCGATCCTGGTGCAGATGGGCGTTCCCATGATCGCCGCCCACTTCTTTGTGTTCTATTTCGGCATCGTGGCTGATCTGACGCCCCCCGTTGCCCTTGCGGCCTATGCGGGCGCCGCCATCGGACAGGCCAACCCCATGAGGACGGCCTTCACCGCCACCAAGCTTGCCATCGGTGCGTTCATCGTGCCCTACGTGTTTGCTCTCAACCCCGCAATGCTCTTTATTGACACCACCGTTGGCGATGTGATCCTCATCTGCATCACCTCTTTGGTTGGCATTTTTGCCGTGTCAATGGCATTGGAAGGCTTCTTTTTCACAAAGCTTTCCTGGTATGAGAGAGTTCTCAGCATTGTAGGCGGTCTGCTTTTGATCTATCCCGGTATCGTTACCGA
>JAZNGI010000051.1:0-7345 GCA_045576375.1 Eubacteriales bacterium | reverse complement strand
GACATGGCTACGATCCGACTTCCCGCCCACCCACGCCCAAGGGCTGGAATGGCTGAAGGAGCTGGGATTTTGCGTGTCTCCCGATTATACCGTGAGTGCCGACGCTTCCCGCTTGCCCGAGATCATTGAAGCCATGGGCGAAAAAAGAGAAGCCCTGGGCTTTGATATGGACGGCGCAGTGGTGAAGGTGAACGGTCTTTCCCTGCGGGAGGCGCTGGGAGAGCTTCCCAACGTGCCCAAATGGGCAGTGGCCTATAAATATCCCCCCGAGGTGAAGCCCACCCTGCTGAAGGATATCGTGATCCAGGTGGGAAGAACGGGTGTTCTCACGCCCAACGCCGTGCTGGAGCCCGTCCGTTTGGCGGGAACCACCGTCAGCAGAGCCACCTTGCACAACGAAGATTTCATTCGGCAGAAGGATATCCGCATCGGAGACACGGTTTTTGTGCGCAAGGCGGGAGAGATCATTCCCGAGGTGCTGGGGAGCGACCCTGCCAAGCGCCCCCGGGAGAGCCATCCCTACGTGTTCCCCCAAACCTGCCCCTCCTGCGGTGCCGTGGTGAGTCGGGATGGGGAAGAGGCGGCAATTCGTTGCACCAATGCCGCTTGCGGCGCCCAGTTGGTGAGAAACGTGATCCATTTTGCCTCCCGAAACGCAATGAATATTGAAGGGCTGGGGGCCTCTCTTGCCCTGCGCTTGGTGGAGGAGGGCATGATCCGCGATGTTTCGGATATTTACTATCTGGATCATTCCCGCATCGCCGCCTTGGAAGGCTTGGGAGAAAAAAGCGCCGCCAATCTGAAAAGCGCGGTGGAGCGCTCCAAATCCCTTTGTCTGTCGAAGCTGATCTTCGCCTTGGGCATCCGCAACATCGGAGAAAAGGCCGCGGCGCTGTTGGCAAGCCGCTATCCGCAGTTGGAACAGCTCATGGAGGCAAAGGCGGAGGAGCTGGTGCTCATCGACGATATCGGCGCCGTCAGCGCCGAGAGCCTGGTGGAGTATTTTGCTCAAGAGAGCAACCGCCGTATTCTTGAACGGTTGCGGCAAGCAGGGGTGAACACCCGCTATCTCAGCCAAGCCAAAAGCGACCAGTTCCAAGGCAAGGTGTTCGTGCTCACGGGTACACTGCCCACGCTCAAACGCTCGGAGGCCCAAAAGCTCATTGAAGCCCGCTCGGGAAAAGTGTCCTCCTCCGTTTCGGGAAAAACGCATTTCGTGGTGGCGGGAGAGGATGCGGGCTCAAAGCTTATCAAGGCCCGTGAATTGGGCATCCCCGTGATAGACGAAGCGCGTTTTCTTCAGATGCTCGGAGAATGATTTTTGGTTAATTTGCACAAAAACTGGATTTTGCGACGGAAAAAAGCAATTTTTTCCGTCGCCTTGTTTTTCTTCCTTCAACAAGATACTGTGTTTGAAACAGCGGAGAAATACAAGATATATCAAGGGGAGATCAGTTAACATAAAACCAAGAAAATGTTTGTGTGTTTATTGACAAAAATGCACGATTTTTTTGAAAATGCTTGAAAAAAAAGAGAAAATGGAGTAAAATATGCAAGGTTGATGATTTACATAATCTTATAGGAGGGTCTGTTTTCGGGCATAATCCTTTTTCTTGATTCATAGATTTCTCATAGGAGAAGTTTTGAAAAGAAAGGATGGAAATGCTTTTGAAATCCTATGATCCTCTTCGCTTTGCCAAGCGTTATCGGGAATACAGGCGGTGTATGACGGTCTTTGTGTTTCTGTATTTGGGTGCCTTCGCTGCGGGGGCTGTCCTGTGGTCGCGGCTGTCGTTGTCCTCCTTTGGAGAACAACTGATCGCAGTCACGGCACAGCGCGCCTTTTCCCACGGAGAAAGCTCCTTCTTGCTTGGCGCTTTTCGCGCGTTTTCCCCCCGCTTGATCACTTTTTTGATTCTGTTTTTGGGCGGGATCACGGTCTACGCTCCCTTGCTCAGCGGCGCCGCAATGCTGTGGTGGGGTTTGAGCGGAGGCGTTGGATTGGGATTCTTGTTCCGATTCTTATCGGAAGGTATGTTGCGCTGGAGCATCGGGGCAGACCTTTTGTTCTCCTTTCTCAGCGCTTTGCTTTTGGCAAGCTACGGAGCCTTCGTGTCCTGTGTGGCGCTCAAACAAATGGGCCGCATTGCCGATGGGGAGGACCGAATCTTCGGCGGAACACTCTTTTGCGGAAAGTTTGAAAGAAAACGCATCAATTTAAGGTTCTTTATTACGTATCAACTGATGTTTGGCTTGTATGCCGTGTGTCAGCTTATGCTGGCTTTTATCTACCGATTTGCCATGGGATTTGGGGCAGGATAAGAAAAGAATGGGAAGGATACAGGAATGTACAGGAGTTGTGAAGAGTATCTGACACAGATCAGAGAAAGCGCGAGCCTGAATACTACCGGTGCCTACGAAAGGGATCTGAAAGCCTTTTCGGAGTTTTTTTGCGCCCAAAACGTTTGGGACCCCGCCCATATTCACACCCAAGACATTGAATGCTATCTGGAAGAGCTGGAACAGACTATGACTCCTTCCTCCGTCAGACGAAGACTTTCCGTGATCCGCGGGTTTTATAAATATCTGATCTCCCGGGGCGAGTGCGGAGTCAATCCCGCCCAGGAAGTGAGAAGCCGCAACGAGGTCCGTCAGAAAAAGGAACCCGAGATCCTCAACCGCCGCCAGGTGGAGCTCCTTTTGCAACAGCCGGATCCTCAGGATCCCAAGGGCAGAAGAGATCGGGCAATGCTGGAGCTTCTGTACGCCACGGGAATGCGCGTCAGCGAGCTGTTGGATCTGGAACTGCGCAACGTGAATCTGAAAACGGGCCTGGTGATCTGCGAGTGCGGAAAGCGCTCCCGTGCCATTCCCCTCTATCCTTTGGCGGTGAAATGCCTGGGCGAGTATCTGGAATACTCCCGTCCCGCTCTGAGCAAAAAGAATCCCGACTGTCCCTATTTGTTTGTGAACATTGCGGGAGAGCGGATGACCCGTCAGGGCTTTTGGAAACTTCTCAAAGAATATGCCGCCCGTGCGGGGATCGCCGTGAACATCAGTCCCCACACCCTTCGCCATTCCTTTGCTCTCCACCTTTTGGAGAACGGAGCGGATGCCAAAGAGGTGCAGACCATTATGGGCAACGCCGATTCCGCCACCATTAAGGGCTACGTTCGTTTCGTCCGTTCCCGCTTGAACGATCAAGCGCTGGAGCATCACCCTCACGCACAGAAAAAAGGATAAAAAAATGGGTTTGAATTTGTTTCATTACGATCGCCCCGGCAAGGGCGTGAAGAAAGAAAAAAAAGACGATTTTTCTCTCGGCCGCTTTTTCAAGCTGACCAAGGAGCACTTTTGGAAGATCGTCAGCGTGAATATTTTCTACGTGTTTTGCAACTTTCCCATCTTCTTCGCGCTCTACGCTGTCAGCGGCAATTTAGACATTCCTTTTTCCACTCCCGGAACCACTTCCTACCAGGCCTTGTTCGGCATTCTGCAAAACGAAGCGTCCCCCTCTCTGTTTTCCAAGTGGACGATGGCCACCCGCTTGATGGAAGCGGGATACGCGGGCCCCTGGGTGGCGGTGTTCTTGGGACTGGCACTGCTGATCTTTCTCACCTACGGCTTTACCAACGCCGGCATGGCCTGCTTAATGCGCAATATGGTGCGTTCCACCCCTCCCGATCTGGCAGGCGACTTTTTCGGCACGATGAAAAAGAACTGGAAGCAAGCGCTTCCTTTGGGAATGCTCGATTGCTTTGCCACCTTTATGCTGGCCTTTGACGTGATCTATTTCTACTATAATTCCCTCAACAGCGCCGATTTCTTCACTCTGATCCTTTTGTTCGTTGCTCTGTACATTGCCGTGGTGTTCTTTATGATGCGCTTTTATATGTACATCCTTATGATCACCTTCGATCTCAAGCTGACGAAAATTTTGAAAAACGCTTTCATCTTCTCTCAGTTGGGCATCAAGCGCAATTTGGTGGCAATGTTGGGGATTGCTCTGCTGGTGGTGCTCAACGCGGTTCTGTTCTTCGTTCTCACGCCCGTGGGAGCGGTGCTGCCCTTTATCATCACCTTCGGCCTGGGCGCCTTTATGGCGGCGTTTGCGGCCTATGCACCCATCAAGAAGTATATGATCGATCCCTACTATGAGGAAAATCCCGCCGAAGAGGCCCCCGTTAAGGAAGAGGCCATCTTCTCCGACGACGTTTCCTCCGAGGAAGAAAATTAAGTGAGAAAAGATCCCTTCGGGGATCTTTTTTTGGAGGATAAAATGAGTTTTCGCGTGAATATCGTGTGTCTGAATTCCCAATACGTTCACTCCTCCCTGGCGCCCTGGTGCCTGTTGGCAGGGGTGAGGGCCTACGGGGAAAACCAAGTGTGCGCGCAAGTCACCGAGGGAACGGTCAACGAAAAGGAAGAAACGCTGCTGGAGCGGATCGGAGGAGAAGAATGGGATCTGGTGGGCTTTTGCTGTTATCTTTGGAACGTTAAGCTCGTGGCTTCTCTTTGCCGCCGCCTCAAGGAGCGGCATCCCTCCTGCAGGATCGTGCTGGGCGGTCCCGAGGTCGGCTTCACCCCTGGGGAGAGCTTACAAGAGATCCCTTGGGCGGATTTCGTTTTGAGCGGAGCGGGGGAGGAGTCCTTTGCCTTGCTCTGCAATTGCCTGGCCCGACAGGAAACGCCCCGCGGCGTTCCCGGGCTCACCTCTCGCGAGTTTTCCAATCCGTCCCGGGACCTAAAAGATCCCCCCTCTCCTTACACCAAGGAATATTTTGATGCTTTGGGCGGACGGATGGCCTATTTGGAAACCATGCGCGGCTGCCCGTATTCCTGTGCCTTCTGCCTTTCGGGAAGAAAGGAGCCCCTGGTGTTTTTTCCCTTGGAACGGGTGAAGGAGGAGCTTCTGCTTCTTTGCAACAGCGGCACCCGCACCGTGAAGCTGGTGGATCGCAGTTTCAACGCCGATCCCAAACGGGCAGGGGAGATCGTCTCGTTTCTTCTTTCCTGTCGGGAGCAGGGGAAGATCCCTCCCGATCTTTGCATCCACTTTGAAATTGAGGCAATGACACTCAGCGATGAACTGGCGGTGCTGTTTTGCTCGGCGCCGGCGGGGATGTTTCGGCTGGAGGTGGGGGTGCAAAGCTTGAACTCCGAAACGCTCCGAGCGATCAACCGCAAGGAGGAGGTGGCGTTGCTTCAGCGGCGGATCGGCGTTCTCACCGCCGCAAAAAATCTCATCGTTCACGCCGATCTGATCCTGGGGCTTCCTCACGAGGGGATGAGGGAATTTCGCCAAAGCTTCAACGGCCTGTTTGCCCTTGCTCCCCAAGAGATCCAGGTGGGATTTTTGAAGGTTCTCAAGGGGACCCCCATGCGGGATGAGGCCCGCTATCCCTGCGTTTTTTCTCCCGATCCTCCCTACGAGGTGATCTCCACTCCGTGGTTGAGCGGGGAAGAGATCTTGGCCTTGAAGCGCTTTGCCCAGGGAGTGGAAAAGATCTTTAACAGCGGCCGTTTTTTGTTTACTCTGGGCTTGGCCCTTCCCTTGTTTGAAACTCCCTTCGATCTCTTTTGGGCTTTTGCCAACGAGAGTCTCCCCGAAAACCAAAGCCTCGATCACTACACCGACGCGCTGTATTTCTTTTTGCTTTTCCACGGCGCCGAGGCCCGTGAGCTGAGAGATTGCCTGGTGAAGGATCGCCTGGCTTGTTGTGCCGATCGGCTTTCCCCTGCCTTGAAAGAGGCAGACCAACAACGCCTGCATCCCAAAAAACGCCTGGAGCAACGCGTGGGAAAAGCCGTGGGAAGAAGAGGCGCCGCCGTTTTGTACGGAGAAAACAAGATCGTTTTTTGCGATTACGACGGCGGCCGCTTTTGCCGCAAGAATCCCCGCACGGGGCGCTACCGACTGTTCTATCTTCCGTTATGAAAAAGAGGCTGTCTTGCATCCTCCCAAGGGGATCTCAGACAGCCTCTTACGGTTTTTAATGAGTCATTTTTTCTTGCTTCACCTTGTGATCGATCACGTGGCGGGAAGCAAGCTCTCGGTGAACGTCCTCCAGGGAGATTCCCATTTGGATCATCAGCACCATCACGTGATATGCCAGGTCGGCAATTTCATAAACGGTTTCCTTTTTATCGTCGGCTTTTCCCGCTATGATCACCTCGGTGCACTCTTCGCCCACCTTTTTTAAGATCTTGTCAATGCCCTTTTCAAAAAGGTAGGTGGTGTAGGAGCCTTCCTTTTTCTCCGTCTTTCTTCCTTTAATCAGCTCCATGAGCATTTCAAGAGAGAACTCGTGAAGCTCGGGGCTTTCCCACACGGGGTTGGTGAAGCAGGAGTCGCTTCCCAAATGGCAGGCGGGCCCATCTTTTTCCACCGTCACCACCAAGGCGTCATAATCGCAATCAGCGGTAATGGAAACGATGTGCTGATAGTTGGAGCTGGTTTCCCCCTTGAGCCAAAGCTCTTGGCGGGAGCGGCTGAAAAAGCAGGTGAGCCCTTTTTCCATAGAGATCTTCAAGCTCTCCTCGTTCATATAAGCCACCGTCAGCACCTTCTTGGTGACAGCGTCCACCACTACGGCGGGGATCAGTCCCTTGTCGTCAAATTTGAGTTTTGCAATGTCCAGCATTTTTCTTTTCCTTTCTCAGATACGGGCGGGGATCCCCTTGGCGGAGAGCTCCTTTTTCAGATCGTTAATGGCCACTTCCCCGAAGTGGAAGATGGATGCCGCAAGGCCCGCGTCCACCTTGGGATTGCTTTGAAAGAGGGTAATAAAATCCTCGATGCAGCCCGCGCCGCCCGAAGCGATCACGGGGACGGACACGGCATCCGTCACAGCCCGGAGCATCTCCAGGTCAAAGCCGCCCTTCACGCCGTCGGTGTCAATGGAATTCACCACGATCTCTCCCGCGCCGTTGGCTACACAGCGTTTGATCCAGGAAATGGCTTCCATTCCCGTGTCGTCTCTGCCGCCCCTGGCAAACACGCGAAACTCGCCGTCCACCCGCTTCACGTCTGCGGAAAGCACCACGCATTGATCGCCGTAGCGCTTGGCGGCATCCCGAATCAGATCGGGGTTCTTGATGGCGCCGGAATTCACGCTCACCTTGTCCGCGCCGCACTTGAGCACTCGGTCAAAATCTTCCACGGTGTTGATGCCGCCGCCCACGGTAAGGGGAATGAACACCGTGCTTGCCACCTCCAACAAAATGTCGGTGAACAGCTTTCTTCCCTCGGCGGAGGCGGTGATATCGTAAAACACCAGCTCGTCTGCGCCGTTGAGACTGTAGTAACGGGCCAGCTCCACGGGGGAATTCACGTCGTTAAGCC
>JAZNGI010000050.1:0-3546 GCA_045576375.1 Eubacteriales bacterium | reverse complement strand
GGAGTAACCGTAATACGCCCAAAGGAAGGCGCAGAGCTTCATTTGGTCCGTGCCCTCGGCAAGAACTCTCAGCCCGTCTTTTGTCAGCTCCACGATTTCTCCCGCCTTCAGTTCCTTCTCGTTTTCGTAGCCCAGCTTCTGATAGGCGAAGGATTCAAAACAAACGCAGTAGCCGTCTTCCTTTTTTCCCACCAGCACGGGGATTCTTCCCCAGCGGTCTCTGGCGGCAATGATGGAGCCGGTGTCCCGCAGGATCAGTATGGTCACCGAGCCTTCGATCACCTCTTGGGCAAAGCGGATGCCTTCCACGAAATCGTTCTTGCGGCTGATGAGCGCCGCCACCAGCTCGGTGGAGTTGAGCTTTCCTCCGGTCATTGCGTTAAAGTGACCGTTGGTGAAGGTGAGGTACTGCTCGATCAGAGCGTCGGCGTTATTGATCACTCCCACGATGCAGATGGCGAAGGCGCCCAGACGGGAGCGAAGCAACAGGGGCTGGGGATCGCTGTCGGAGATACAGCCGATGGCGCTGTTTCCCGACATTTCTTCAAACACCCGTTCAAATTTGGTTCGAAACGGGGAGTTTTCAATGTTGTGAATATCTCTTTGAAGTCCGATCTCTTCGTTAAAGGCCGCCATACCGCCGCGGCGGGTGCCCAGGTGGGAATGGTAGTCCGTTCCGAAAAAAACATCTTCAATGGCGTCGTGATTGCAAACCGCGCCGAAAAATCCTCCCATAGTCGGTCCTTTCCTTTTTATTCACTGAGAAGCTTTTCGGTGATGGAAGCGTCCTTCTCCAGCACCTTACGGCTGTCTGCCTTGCGTTTTTCATCCAATTTGCTTGCGACCTGGCTGTCGCTGACGGCCAAGATCTGCGCCGCCAGAAGAGCGGCGTTCACACCGCCGTTGACCGCCACGGTGGCCACGGGGATCCCCGCGGGCATTTGCACGGTGGACAGCAGTGCGTCCAGTCCGTCCAGACGGGCGCCGTCACAGGGAATCCCGATGACGGGCAGGGTGGTGTTGGCGGCGATGGCGCCTGCCAGGTGGGCCGCCATTCCCGCGGCGGCAATGATCACGCCGAAGCCCGCCTCCCTGGCGTTAAGAGCAAAGCTTCTTGCCTCTTCGGGGGTGCGGTGGGCAGAGTAAACGTGGGCCTCGAAGGGAATGCCCAACTGAGTCAGCGTGTCGGTGGCTTTTTTCACGATGGGCAGATCGCTGTCGCTGCCCATAACGATTCCAACTTTTTTCATTCGTCCTCCCAATCAATTCAAAGAAAAAAGGGCACACTTACTCCTTAAAAAGTAAACATGCCCAGACGGTCGGCCTTCAAACGGAACGCTCCGTTTGCCCTGCTTCCCTGTGGTGCTCCACGGATCCGTCGGTCGCAGGGGAAATATTCTTGCGGTAATGGGGGAAGGGCGCAAGGCCCCTCCCCGCCTATTCTACCACAGGTCAAAACCTTGTGTCAAGGCAAAAAACGGGGTGAAAGAGGGGTTATTTAATGCTGACGCCTTTTTCTTTCTGAATCACGTCATGAGCGCCGCCTTCCACGATACTGGTGGAGCTGACCAGAGTCAGCTTGGCTTTCTGTTGTAGTTCGGGAATGCTCAGAGCGCCGCAGTTGCACATGGTGGATTTCACCTTGTTTAAGCTCAGGGCCACGTTGTCCTTCAGACTGCCTGCGTAGGGCACGTAGCTGTCCACGCCCTCCTCAAAGGAAAGCTTCTTGTCGCCGCCCAGATCGTATCTCTGCCAGTTGCGGGCACGGTTGGAGCCCTCGCCCCAGTATTCCTTATAGTAGGTGCCGCCGATGTTGAGCTTGTTGGTGGGGCTTTCATCAAAGCGGGCAAAGTATCTGCCCAGCATCACAAAGTCTGCGCCCATTGCCAGAGCCAGGGTGATGTGGTGATCGTAAACGATGCCGCCGTCGGAACAGATGGGAACGTAAATTCCCGTTTCCTTGAAGTATTCGTCTCTGGCCTTGGCCACTTCAATGAGAGCGGTGGCCTGGCCTCTGCCGATGCCCTTGGTCTCTCTTGTGATGCAGATGGAGCCGCCGCCGATGCCTACCTTCACAAAGTCCGCTCCCGCTTCTGCCAGGAAACGGAAGCCGTCGGCATCCACCACGTTGCCCGCACCCACCTTCACACTGTCGCCGTAATTTTGGCGGATCCAGTCGATGGTGAGCTTCTGCCATTCGCTGAAGCCCTCGGAGCTGTCAATGCAGAGAACGTCTGCTCCTGCGTTCACCAATGCGGGAACGCGCTGAGCGTAGTCGCGGGTGTTGATGCCCGCGCCCACCACGTAGCGCTTGGAGCTGTCCAGAAGCTCGTTGGGGTTCTGCTTGTGAGTGTCGTAGTCCTTGCGGAACACGAAGTAGCAAAGCTGGCCTTCCTCGTTGATGATGGGAAGGGAGTTGAGCTTATTGTCCCAAATAATGTCGTTGGCCTCCTTGAGGGTGATGCCCTCCTTGGCCCAGATGAGATCTTCAAAGGGAGTCATAAACTCCTTCACCTTGGTGTCGGGGCTCATTCGGCTCACACGGTAGTCCCTGCCTGTGACGATGCCCAACAGCTTTCCCTCGGCGGTGCCGTCGGCGGTGACGGCCACGGTGGAGTGCCCCGTCTGTTCTTTGAGAGCCACGATCTCGGCCAGGGTGGATTCGGGAGTCACGTTGGAATCGCTCTTCACAAAGCCCGCTTTGTAGCTCTTGGCGCGATAGACCATTGCCGCCTCATCCTCCACGGACTGAGAACCGTAAATAAAGCTGACGCCGCCCTCCGTTGCCAAAGCCACTGCCAATCGGTCGCCGGACACGGACTGCATGATGGCGCTCACCATGGGGATGTTCATCTCAATGGCAGACTTTTCTCCCTTTTTAAATTTCACCAAAGGGGTCTTCAGGCTGACGTTGGCGGGAATGCACTCGCTGGAGGAATATCCGGGGATCAGCAGATATTCGTTAAAGGTATGGGAAGGTTCGTTGATAAAGATTGCCATTTAGTTTTCCTCCTTCTTGGCTGCAATATGGTCACAATAAACACAACGGTGAACTTGTTTGTCGTCGGACAGGCGGAACATCGGCTTGAGCTCCTGCTCCACCGAGGTGATGCAGTTGGGATTGTTGCAACAGAGAGCGGGATCTTCCGTTCCTTGTGCCTGCACGCGATTGGTGCTCTCCTTTTCTTCCACAAGTTTAAGGATCAGCGCCATTCGCATCAGCTTTCCGTTATACACCTGCTTAAAGTAGCAGGCGCGGGGATCCTCGTCCACCTTCACGCTGATCTCGTTGACACGGGGCAGGGGATGGAGAATGCTCATATCCGCCTTGGCGTCGGCAAGCTTTTTCGTGTCCAGCACGTAGCTGTCCTTCAAACGCTCGTATTCCTCAGGGTCACCAAAGCGCTCCTGTTGGATGCGGGTCATATAGAGAATGTCCAGATCCTTGATGGACTCTTCCAGGGATTCGGTTTCGGTGTAGGGCATGGCGTTGGCTTCCAGCACTTCCCGTCTCACGTAGCCGGGGAGCTTCAGCTCCGCGGGAGA
>JAZNGI010000049.1:0-3543 GCA_045576375.1 Eubacteriales bacterium | reverse complement strand
AACCTTCAAGGTTTTGGCAAGGGTCTGAGCAAGGTAGGTCTTGCCGCACCCCGTGGGCCCCAACAGCAAAACGTTGCTTTTCTGGATCTCCACATCGTCGTCGGTCTTTTTGGAAAGGATCCGTTTATAATGATTGTAAACCGACACGGAGAGCACGCGCTTGGCTTCCTCCTGGCCGATGACGTATTCATCCAACTGTTCCTTGATGCGGGAGGGCTTGGGAAGGGTCTCTAAGGTCAGCTCCTCTTTTCTCTCAAGCTTTTCATCCTCGGTGCAATACTCGTCAATGACCATGTTACAAAGGGTAACACAGTCGCGGCAAATGAAAACCCCGTCGGGTCCGGGAATGAGAAGACTGGTGTTGCGTGCGTCCTTCCCGCAGAAGGAGCAGGCTTGCTTGTTTGTTTTTCCGGCCATAGTCACAGCACAGGAGTTCCTGTGCATCCCCTTTCGTTTCAAAGTGATGGTGATGGGAAAGCCGCCCCGTTCAGGGCGGCCCTTATCCCTTGTTTTCTTATCCTCTCTTGGAGAGCACTTTGTCGATCAGACCGTACTCCATTGCCTGCTGAGCAGTTAAAAAGTTGTCACGGTCGGTGTCGCGGGAGATTTCCTCCAGAGACTTGCCCGTCACCTCGGCAAGGATGCGATTAAGCTTATCCTTGATGCGAAGGATGTGATCGGCGTGGATCTTAATGTCGCTTGCCTGACCCTTCATTCCGCCCAAGGGCTGGTGGATCATGATCTCACTGTTGGGAAGAGCAAATCGCTTTCCCTTGGCTCCGGCGCTGAGAAGGAAGGCGCCCATGCTTGCGGCCATGCCCACGCAGATGGTGGAAACGTCGCACTTGATGTAGTTCATAGTGTCGTAAATCGCCATGCCCGCGGAAATGCTTCCTCCGGGGCTGTTGATGTAGAAATTGATGTCCTTATCAGGGTCCTGGGCTTCCAGATACAAAAGCTGGGCAACCACCAGGGACGCGGTGACATCGTTGACCTCATCGGCAAGGAAAATAATTCTGTCGTTGAGAAGTCGGGAATAAATATCGTAAGAACGCTCAGAATGTCCGGTTTGTTCAATTACCATTGGTACAAATGCCATCGTAACTTTCTCCTTTACCGTTTATATGTTGCGGGAATGCTTATTCTGCCTTGGAGCCTTCCTCAGCGGGCTTTTCAGCCTCGTAGGCCTTCTCGGTGATCTTGGCAGACTCTTTGATGATGTCCACCATCTTCTTGTTCTTGATGTCTGCAACGATGAGCTTGGGATCCACCATGGCCTTTACGTCCTTGGCGTCCATTCCGTAGCTCTCGGCAAGGGTCTTGATCTCCTCGTCGATCTCTTCGTCGCTGACGGTGATGCCTTCCATTTCGGCGGCCTTTTCCAAAGCAAGACGGGTCTTCACCTGGCGCTCTGCCTGGGGCATCAGCTGCTCTTTCATCTTTTCAATGGTCATGCCGGTGTACTTAAGGTACATATCAAGGCCGATGCCCTGCTGGCTCATTCTCTGCTCGTAATCCCTCAGCATTGCGTTGGCTTCTTCATCGAACATGCACTGAGGAATGTCTGCCTCCATGTTGGCAATGAGGGCCTCAATGAGCTGGCTCTCGGTCTGGTTGTCTGCCTGACGGGCGTATCCGGAGTTTATTCTTGCCCGAACGTCGGCCTTATATTCATCCAGGGTGTCAAATTCGCTGACGTCCTTGGCGAATTCATCGTCCAGCTCGGGGAGCTCTCTGAACTCAATGCCGTTGAGCTTCACCTTGAACACGGCCGCCTTGCCCTTGAGCTCTTCTGCGTGATAATCCTCGGGGAAGGTGACGTTTACATCAAACTCCTCGCCCACGCTGTGGCCGATGATCTGATCTTCAAAACCGGGGATGAAGGACTTGCTTCCCAGCTTCAGCTTGTGACCCTGGGCGGCACCGCCGTCAAACTTCACACCGTCCACGCTGCCTTCGTAGTCAATATCGGTGATGTCTCCGTCCTGAGCGGGACGATCGGTGACTTCCACGGTTCTGGCGTTGCGCTCGCGGGTGCGGGTGATATCAGCATCCACTTCCTCATCGGTGGCTTCACGAACGATCTTTTCTGCCTTCAGACCCTTATAGGCGCTCACGGCAACCTCGGGCTTCACAAAGTACTTAGCGGTGAGCGAGACACCTTCCTCGTTGATATCGCCCACTTCCAGCTCGGGCTGGCTGACGATCTGCGCCTTGCTCTCTTCCACTGCTTCGGAGAGCACGGAGGGAAGCAGGTTGTTCAGCGCATCCTCATAGAAAACGCCCTTGCCGTAGATCTTCTCGATCACGCTTCTGGGGGCTTTGCCCTTGCGGAAGCCGTTGATGGCAATGGAGCCGGCCTTCTTCTTAAACACTCTGGTGACCTCGGCATCAAAATCAGCCTTGGGGATCACAATTTCAAGAGTAACTCTGTTTTTCTCTTCGTTTTTCACGTTCTTCAGACTCATAATTCATTCCGTTCCCGCGGCCCGAATCGGCTTGGGAACCACTCCTTTCGGTTTTCATAACACATGGATGATATACCAATATAGTTTATACCGAAATCCTTTTTTTGTCAAGTGAAAAGCCACAAAAATATTCCGATTTTTTGTTTAACTTTAACATTTAAAGTTTTTTATTGACCGACGGTGAAGTTTGTGGTATACTATTGACGAATAGAATCTATAAGGATCGGATTATGTATTACACCTTCCCCCCCGCTAACCCCTATGAGCAGCTTCTTCTGCCCGGGCAGTTAATTGAAAAGCTCCCTTCCATGAAGGAAGACGAGGTGAAGATCCTGCTGTATCTTCACGCTTTTGCCGCAAAAAAAGCTTGCCCTTGCTTTTCCCATGAGCAGATCACATCGGAGCTTCTTGCCAAGGGCTACGAGGAAAAAACCGTGCAAAACGCCCTTGCCTATCTGCGGGGTGCAGGCTTACTTTTAGATGAAAAAGCACCGAAAAAAAAGCGCGCCGCCACCGCCGAACGGCCCTACTACACTGCCGATCAGTTGGCGCAGGCCTGCGAGACTTCCCCCGATTTTAACGCCTTGAGGGACTTTGCTCAGGACCGTTTGGGCAAGCTCTTCAACACCTCGGAGCTGGCCTTGCTTTACTCCTTCACGGACAGTCTGTGCCTGGCGCCCGACGTGATCATGCTGGTGATCGAATACTGCGCCTCCGTGGAAAAGTCCTCCCTGCGATACGTGGGGAAAATGCTGGAGGATCTTTGCCAAAAGGAGCTGACAAGCTACGAAGCCGTGGAGAAGCACCTGACAGGCATTAAGGAATATAAGAGCTACGAAGGAAAGATCCGCAAGCTCTGCGGATTGGGAGAGCGGGCGCTGACCAAGAAAGAGACGGCGATGATCACCCGTTGGAAAAACGAGTGGAAGATCAGTCCCGAGCTTTTGGAGGCCGCCTACGAAAAAACCATTGCCGCCATCGGAGAACCCAGCCTTTCTTACATGGGAAAGATCCTGCAAACCTGGCACGAAAACGGTATTCTGTCCCCGGAAGAAATCACAAACTCCCCCTCCCC
>JAZNGI010000048.1:0-1821 GCA_045576375.1 Eubacteriales bacterium | reverse complement strand
CTCTGTTTGGTGAGACTATCTCAAACCCCAGTTGTGCAGTGCTCGACATCGAGAAGTTTGCCCGTGTGGCCCATAGCCACGGTGTGCCCCTCATCATCGACAACACCTTTGCCACCCCCGTCAACTGCCGTCCCATTGAGTGGGGGGCAGACATCGTCACCCACTCCACCACCAAGTATATGGACGGTCACGGCTCCGCCGTGGGCGGCTGCATCGTGGATTCGGGCAAGTTTGATTGGATGGCCAACGCCGAGAAATTCCCCGGCCTGTGCACCCCCGATGAGAGCTATCACGGCATTACCTACGCCGAAAAATTCGGCAAAGAGGGGGCCTTCATCTATAAGGCCACCGCGCAGTTGATGAGAGATTTCGGCTGCACCCCCGCGCCTCAAAGCGCCTTTTTGCTGAATCTGGGACTGGAAAGCCTTCATGTTCGGATGGAGCGCCATTGCGCCAACGGCCTGGCCGTGGCAAAGGCACTGGAGGCCCATCCCAAGGTGAGCTGGGTGAACTACCCCGACCTGCCCTCTTCTCCCTACCACGCCCTTACAAAAAAATATATGCCCAAGGGCAGCTGCGGCGTGGTGAGCTTCGGCGTGAAGGGCGGCAAGGAAGCGGCGGAGACCTTTATGAAAAACCTTCGCCTGGCCGCCATTGAGACCCACGTGGCCGACGCCCGCACCTGTTGCCTGCATCCCGCCAGCACCACTCACCGCCAGATGAGCGACGAGGAGCTGATCGCGGCGGGAGTCCCCGGGGATCTGGTGCGAATGTCCTGCGGCCTGGAGAACGCCGACGATCTCATCGAAGACATCACCCAAGCCCTGAATAAAATTTCGTAAAAGGAAAAGCAATTATGCCCATTAAGATCCCCAATGAGCTTCCCGCCACCCGAGTTCTGCAAGAGGAAAACATCTTCGTGATGACCCAGACCCGTGCCCTCACGCAGGACATTCGCCCCTTGAAGATCGCGCTTTTGAATCTGATGCCCACCAAGATCGACACGGAGACTCAGCTCTCCCGTTTGTTGGGCAACACCCCTCTGCAGATTGAATTGACTCTGCTCCACACCAAAAGCCACAAGTCCAAAAACACCCCCCAGGAGCATCTGCTCTCCTTTTATAAGGTGTTTGACGACGTGAAGGACGAAAAGTTTGACGGCATGATCATCACCGGAGCGCCCGTGGAGCTTCTTCCCTTTGAAGAAGTGGAATACTGGCAGGAGCTTTGCGAGATCATGGAGTGGAGCAAGACCCACGTTCACAGCACCTTCCACATTTGCTGGGGCGCTCAGGCGGGGCTCTACTATCATTTCGGCATTGACAAGGCCCCCTTGAAGGAAAAGATGTTCGGCATCTTCCCCCACAGGGCCGACTATAAGCGCTCCATTTTGTTGCGGGGCTTTGACGACGAGTTTTTCGTGCCCCATTCCCGCCACACCACGGTGAATCGGGAGGACATTGAAAAGGTGAAGGAGCTGAAAATCCTGGCCTCCTCCGAAGAAGCAGGCGTCTACGCCGTTTCCACCAAAAACGGACGGCAGATCTTCATCACGGGCCATTCCGAATACGACGCCCTCACCCTCCATAAGGAATACCTGCGTGACGTAGCGGCAGGCAAGCCCATCGCCGTCCCCAAGAACTACTATCCCGACGACGATCCCCAACAGCCCCCGAGAGTCACCTGGCGAAGCCATGCCAACCTGTTGTATTCCAACTGGCTCAACTACTACGTGTACCAAACCACCCCCTACGACATCTCGACGGTGGATTAAGCCAAAGGCTGCCGCAATGCGGCAGCCTTTTTTACCTCTTGATAACA
>JAZNGI010000047.1:0-2483 GCA_045576375.1 Eubacteriales bacterium | reverse complement strand
TGGCTGTCGCAAGATGCGACAGCCATCCCTGAATAAGGAGAAAAAAGAATGGACTGTATTTTTTGTATGATCCGCGACGGGAAGATCCCTTCCCA
This sequence comes from Eubacteriales bacterium, assembly GCA_045576375.1. GTDB lineage: Bacteria > Bacillota > Clostridia > Oscillospirales > SIG627 > SIG685. The sequence goes on along the minus strand of JAZNGI010000047.1, from coordinate 2,388 downwards.
AAAGGTGTTTGAAAACGAGAAAGTTCTGGCTTTCCGTGACGTGAATCCCCAGGCGAAGGTGCATCTGCTGGTGATCCCCAAGACGCACATTCCCTCCTGTGATGCCATTACCCCCGAAAACAGCGACTGTGTGAAGGCTGTTTTCGAAGCCATTCCCGCCATTGCCGCCGATGCGGGGCTCAAGGATGGGTATCGGGTGATCACCAACTGCGGGGAGCACGGCTGTCAGTCGGTGAAACATCTGCATTTTCACATTTTGGGCGGCCAACAGTTAAGCGAGAAAATGAGCTGAAATGGCAGGGAATAAAAGCCTTTACGGCGTGAGCGTCGACGCGCTGAAATCCCGATTAAAAACCTCTCCTCAGGGGGCCTACCTGTTTTTCGGAGAAGAGGAATATCTCAAGAAGTTCTATCTGCAAAAATTCCGCGATCTCATTGAAAACAACGGCTTTGAGGAGTTGAACCGCACCCGCTTTGATTTTGAAGGAAAAACCGTTTCTGAGCTTTGTGCCGAGCTGGACCGAATGCCCATGATGAGCCCCTTGCGTTTGGTGGAGGTGCGGGGAATGCAGCCCTTGAAGCTTCCCGAGAAGGAGCAAAAGAAGCTCCTGGAAGCGCTGGATTCTCTGGGGGAGGACGTGATCCTCATTATCTACTGTCTGGAAGAAGAACTGACGGTGGATAAGAAGAACGCGGGGAAGGGCTTTGCGCCCGCCCTGGCCGAAAAGCTCATGGCCGTGAATTTTTCCCATTTGACGGAGCACGCTCTCATCGGCTGGATCCACAAGGTGCTCGGCGCCGTTGAGCTTTCCTCCACGGAACAGGCGGCAAGGCTGTTGGTGCGCCTGTGCTCCCGAGATATGCTGAGAATGCGCAACGAGCTTTATAAGCTGGAGGAGTACGTGAAGAATCAAGGGCGCCGGGAGCTGAGGGAAGAGGACGTGAAGCTTTTCGTTCAGCCCGACAGCGAGGCCCAGGTGTTCCAGCTTGCCGATGCGGTGCTCACCAGAGACGCCGCCCTGGCTTCTCAGATCTACGAAGGTCTGAAGGCACAGCGGGTGGAGCCCGTGATCGTGGCGGGCTACCTTGCCAAAACCATCGGCAGTGCCGCTTTGGCGGTTTCGGGTGCCAAAACTAAGGAAGCGCTTTCGGCGGCAAAAATGCAGGAATGGCAAGCCGCGGCCTATCGGGAGAAAGCCAGGATCTATGATCGGAGCTATTTTTCCCGAGCTTTGGAGCTTTGCCTGGAGTGTGACCGCAAGCTGAAATCTCAGGGGCAGGACGGTAACGTGCTGGTGGAAAATCTCATTTTCACGCTCATTAAGCTGGGCGTGGAAAAATCGGGCTTTTATAAGTGACGGTGGCAGGATGATCCGTTTGAAATATCCCGTGATTGTGGAAGGGAAGTACGATAAGATCCGCCTTTCCTCTCTCATTGAAACGCCCGTTTTCACCACCGACGGATTCGGCATTTTTAAAAGCGAAGAAAAAAAGAAGCTCATTCGAAGCCTCTGCGAAAAGGATGCGGTGATCATTCTCACCGATAGCGACAAGGGCGGTGCTCTCATTCGCCGTGCCGTGAAGAGCATTGCTCCCGCCTCCCGATTGATCCACGTGTATATTCCCAAGATCCGCGGGAAGGAGCGGCGCAAAAGCGCTCCCTCCAAGGAAGGCTTCTTGGGCGTGGAGGGCATGAGCGAGGAAACTTTGGAGGAGATCTTCTCCCGAAGCGGCGTCCGAGCCGACGGCAAAGAGGAAAAAACGCCCTTTCTCACCCGCGCCCGCCTATATGCCGACGGGCTCATGGGCGGTGCCCAAAGCGGGGAAAAGCGAAAGCGCCTTGCGTTGGCCTTGCAGATCCCCTCGGATCTTTCCACCGCCTCCTTTATCGACGCGGTGAATCTCCTTTGCGATGAGCAGGCCTACCAAAAAGCACTGGAAGAAATTTGAATCAAAAAAGGGATCTCCTTTCGGGGATCCCTCCGTCGTTTATGACGAACAACTCCCCCGACGCAGGTCGGGGGAGCCGTTTCTTAGGCTTTGTTATTCTGTTTCTTTTTTTGCAAGAAGCCCTTTTTCTTCAAAAAGGTGCGGACTTTTTTGTTGCGCAGCAGGAGAAGGAAGGTCACACCCGCAACAAGAACCACCGAAACGATCACAAGGAGCACGGTGAAGAACACGCCCCAGAAAGGATTATCGTCGCTCGTGCCGTACCAACGGTTCAGCGTGAAGGTCTTTTCAAAGGCCTCGGTCATGTCGTTGCCTGCAAAGCTCACCTGCACCGATTGGCAATGCCAGCCGTCTTCATCCTCGCAAGTGAATAAGATCTCCTCGGGAATACCCACGTTGGGCTCGAACACCAGGGGAAGCTCCACGATGGCACCTCTC
>JAZNGI010000046.1:0-15607 GCA_045576375.1 Eubacteriales bacterium | reverse complement strand
GTGCGGTAGAGATCGTAGCTGGCAATGAAATCGCTTTGCATCTGTTTGAGGAAGGTTTCCTCGCCGTAGGCGCTCTTATATTGGGCAATGGTGGAGTTGACTTGAGATTTCAGACTTTCCGACAGCGTGATGTTGTTTCTGGCGGCATAGTCCAGCATGGCGTGATCGTAGCACAGGCTTTCCACCACCGTGTCCAACAGCTCCTTCTCGGTGTCTTCGTTCCAGTATTGTGCGGCTTCCTCCACGGACATATCGTTTAGCACGTTGGCCTTTTCCAGAAGATAAACGTAGCGGAATTCTTCATAGCCGATCTTTCTGTCGTCCAGCGTCAGAACATATTCGGGCACCACCTTTTCTCCGTTGATGAGCAGATACACGTCGGGATTCTGTGGCTCTTGGGTGGTTTCGTCGGTCAGGGTGCGCTGGGTGATCCCGCAGGCAACGGTGCTGAGCAAACAGCAGAGGATCAGTAAAAGGGAGAGGATCTTTTTCATAACTTCGGTTCCTTTTTCGTTGATTTAAAATACCAGCCCGGGCTTGAGATAGTTTTCGATCTCGGCGTTGTAGCTGACGTTTTCGGCGTAGTCGGAGGCCAACTGGGTGTAGAACGCTTCAAAAAGCTCGGCGTACACGCCGGAAGAGTAGCTACCGTCGGAGGAGGACGTGCCCCAGAGAATGCTTTCCTTTTGCAGAGCCACCTGCTCTTTGTCGGGCTCCAGGCGCTTGATGATGTGGCATCCCTCGTCGGTCACCACGGGTCGGCTGATGCCGCCCACCTCCAGCGCCTTGGCGGCGTCGTAGAAGCTTTTCACCATATCCCCCTCGGTAAAATAGTATCCGGTGGGGTAATTTTTCAGATTCTCGTCCTTGCCGTGCTCCTTAATGAGAGAATCAAAATCGGCGGTGGCGCATTGATCGTAGATCCCGTTGGCCTTTTCCAGCGTTTTGGGGCAGTTGTCCTTGGTTTCTCCGGGCTCAAAATCAATGAGAATGTGGGTGGCGCAGAGGTAGTTCTCGCTGTAATACTTTTGATAGTCCTCGTCGCTCCAGGCCAGCTCTCCTCCCTCGTCAAAGAGGAAGTTAAACACCTTTTCATACACCTTTTCTTCTTCCTGAAGACGGCGGTACAGGCTTTCCGTCAAATGCAGGGTCTTCAGTTGCAAGGCAAAATCCTCGTTTCCCAGGTTGGCAACGATGGCGTCCACGTATTCCTTCACCGCGGTCTTCTCCTCGGCGCTCAGGCTCAATCCCTTTTCCTTGGCATAGTCGTTGAGTGCCTTGGCCTTAAGAATGTAATCCAGCGTGTCGTTTTTCAACTTTTGTCGGTTTTCGTCCGTCCAGAAGGCACCGAGCTTCTCCTCCTCCACGCCGTTTTCCATAGAATCCGTAAGATTCAAAAAGAAGTAGCGGTACTGATCGAAGCCCACCTTTTCCGAGCCGATCTGCATCACGTATTCGGGCACTACCTCCTGGCCGTCGATCAAAAGGTATCCCCCGGAAACGGAGGTAAGATCGGCAGCGGGGGCGCAGGAGAAGGTGCAGACGAGAACGGATGCCAAAAGAAGCAAAGACAGTGTTTTTTTCATCGTTATTCCTCGTTTACGGTTAGATTTGTTCGGGTGGATCTAAGACTTTGTGCAATCATTCTACCACAAAACGAAAGAAAAGTGGTGAACGTTTTGTGAAAATCCTTTTTGGAGAAGGAGGCTTTCATTTGCCTCGGGCAAGGGTTTGTAAAATGAGTATACTCCTTACGGCGGGATTTGTCAAGAAAGTGGAAAAAACACTTGACCTGTGCTTGGTTTTGGGTTACAATATATGGTATGGAAAAAAATGCGCAAAAAGGGAGCAAGGAGGACGATGCAATGAGCAAGGCGCCCGCGGAAAACTTTGATATTTCCAAGGTCGATAAAAATTTCGCAACGGAAACCACCAACGGCAAAGAAGTGGTTTGGTACGACGTCAACGAACCTCCTTTTGCCATCTACGGTCTGTTGCGCACCGACGACGGCTCTGCCTTCTGCCGTTTGCCTCAAAGCCTGGCGGAGGATCCCGCAGTCAACGAGGGAGTTCGCCGTGTTTACACCCATGCCGCAGGGGGAAGAGTTCGCTTTTCCACCGACAGCCGCTACGTTTTTTTGCGCTATGAATATTCCCAAGCCGCCCGTTTTTCCCATATGCCGCTTACGGGGAGCCTGGGCTTTGATCTGTACGTGGACAACGACTACGACAGCATTTTTTTGCGTTGCTGTAACTTGGGCGAGGAGAAGGAAAACGAGATGATCGCCGTTCCCCCTTCCTTTGACTGTCGGGGGATGCACAGCTATACGCTGAATTTCCCGTTGTTTACCTGTGTCAAGCGCCTGTGGGTGGGAATTGCTCCCGGTGCTAAGCTGGAAGCGGGCAAGGACTACCGCCCGGCGGCTCCCATGGTGTTCTACGGATCGGGAGTGGCTCAGGGGGCCTGCGTCTGTCGGCCGGGAAACGCCTATCCTGCCATGGTGTCCCGCTGGCTCAACTGCGATCACGTGAATCTGGGTCTTTCCGGCTCCTGTCTGGGCGAAGAAAAAATCATGGAGCACATTGCTCGGCTGCATCCCTCCGTCTTTGTGTACGATTACGACCGCAACGCCCCCGATGCACGGTATCTGCAACAGACCCATGAGCGGGGATACCGTATTTTCCGAAAAGAGAACCCCCATACGCCCGTGATCTTTCTTAGTGCTCCTGCCTGGGAGGAAAGCGATCCTTCGTTGCGGGAGAACCGTCCCGTGGTTTTTGAAACCTATTCCAAGGCTTTGGCCGAGGGGGATATGAATATTGCCTTTGTAGACGGCAACGGACTGTTTGCGGGGCGGGAACGCTTTGCCTGCACGGTGGACGGCATCCATCCGGGAGATCTGGGAACGTTTCGGATCGCCGAAGCCGTGGCCGATGCGGCGGAACCGTTTTTTAGAAATATTTGAGAGGGAGGAGCCATCATGAGTCAGTACGGAACGCAAAACGCGCAGCTTCTTGAGGGAAAACGGATCGTTTGGCACAGCGTCAGCGAGGCGCCGTTTCGGGTCTACGGGCTGATGCGCACCGAGGATGACGCCCGCTACTGCCGTATCCCCCGCAGCCTTGCGGAAAGCGCCGGGATCAACGAGGGCGTCCGAGCTCTGTATACCCACACCGCGGGAGGCCGCGTGCGCTTTTCCACCGACAGTCCCTACCTTGCCCTTCGGTGTACCTATGACGTTTCCAACGGCTTTCCCCACATGCCTGCCACCGGCGTGCAGGGCTTTGATCTGTATCGCAACGGAGCGCACGAAAGCTCCTACGTTCAAACCTTTCTTCCTCCTCGGGACGCCCGCAACGGCTATGCCTGCGTGAGCAGGGAGTTTTCCTTTGAGGGAATGCAGGCCTTCACCTTGAATTTCCCCCTTTATAACAACGTAGACCGCCTGGAGATCGGGTTGGCGCCGGGGGCAAAGCTGCAGGCGGGGAAGCCCTACCGCTGCCCAAAGCCCGCCGTGTTCTACGGCTCCAGCATCACCCAGGGCGGCTGTGCCTCCCGCCCCGGCAACTGCTATACCAACCTGATCTCTTCCTGGCTGGATATGGATTACGTGAATCTGGGATTTTCCGGTTCGGGACGGGGAGAAGAGGAGATGATGGAGTACATCGCTTCTCTGGATATGGGAATGTTCATTTACGATTACGATCATAACGCCCCCGATCCCGAATATCTCAAAGAGACCCACGAGCGGGGTTTTCGCATCGTGCGGGAAAAGAACCCCGATCTCCCCGTGATCTTTGTGACCAAGCCCGACTGGCGGCCCGACAATACCCACAGCACCCAACGGCGCAGAGACGTGATCTTCCACACCTACGCCAAGGCTCTGGCCGAAGGGGATCGGAAGGTGGCCTTCGTGGACGGACGGAGCTTTTTTGCCCGACGAGACAGGGGCGATTGCACCGTGGACGGATGCCATCCCAACGATCTGGGAATGTGGAGAATGGCGGAGGTGATTTGCGATGCCGTGCGCCGCTTCCTTTGATCCCCACGGCGTTGCGTTGAACGCCCTGGGCTTCAGCCATCAGTTTGTCCGTGCCTTCGTGAAGGAGGGGGATCTGTGTATCGACGCTACTGCGGGCAGAGGGAGAGACACCCTGTTTCTCGCCGAGCTCACGGGCCAAACGGGAAAGGTGCTTGCCTTTGACATTCAGCAGGAGGCCATCGACAGCACCGACGCACTTCTTCGAGAGCACGGCGTTCGGGAGCGGGTGGAGCTCATTTTAGACAGCCATTCCCACCTGGCGCAGTACGCCTCGCCGGGCACCGTGCAGGCCGTTATGTTCAATTTTGGCTGGCTTCCCGGAGGAGATCACAGCATTTTCTCCCGTGCGGACACCAGCATTCCCGCCATAGAAGCGGGGCTGGAGCTTCTGCGGGACGGGGGCGTGATGTGCCTGTGCCTGTATTGCGGCAAGGAATGCGGCTATGAGGAGAAAAACCGCGTGCTGGACTATCTTGCCACCGTGGACAGCAGCCGCTTCACCGTGTGTGTGACGGATTTTGTCAACCGTAACGGGGATTTTCCCATTCCCGTGTTTATCATCAAAAGGACGTAAGCTATGGAAAAACGCATCATTCGAATCAAGTTCTCCAAATTGGGAGAGATTAAATACATTTCTCACCTGGATCTGGGGCGCACCTTTATGCGCGCCCTGCGCAGAGCACGGGTGCCTCTTTGGTATTCCGAGGGCTTCACGCCTCATCCCAAGCTCAATTTTGCTCTCCCCCTCAGCGTGGGGGCGGAAAGCGAGTGCGAGCTTTGCGACATTTCCGTTTTGGCAGACGCCCCCGCAGACTGCATGGATGCCTTGGCCGGGGAGCTTCCCGCAGGGCTGACGTTGCTGGAGATCTGCCAAAACCCCGAACGGAAGTTCTCTCAGATCGAATTTGCCTCCTACCGCTTGGAGTTTCCCGGGGGCGCGCCTTTGGCCGAGGCGCTCCTCTCCCGCCTGGCTCAACCCATGCCCGTGACCAAGCGGAGCAAAAAGGGAGAAACCTGTGTGGACGTTGCGCCCATGCTTTCCCGTGTGGAGCCGGTTGTTGCGGGAGAGGATTTGTTTCTTTCGGTCTTGCTCCCCGCAGGCGGGCAAGGAGGATATCTCAACCCCGAAATGATCCTGAAGGCCTTGGAGGGCGAGGAAGCATTGCGTCCTCTTTGGGAAAATTGCCGTGTGGTGAGAACGGCCTTGTACGACGGTGAAAAAGAACGGTTTTAACGACGGGAGCAGGCTATGAAAAAAAGCAATCATCCTCTGTTTCGATCCCCCGTTGCCCTGGCGGTAATGGCGGGAGTGCTCTGCGCCGTCGTTTTGTTGGCGGCCTTGCTTTCTCCCGCCCCCGTGCCCGTTTCCCAACGAAAGCTTTTCATCAGCGAGATCATGTCCTCCAACGCCTCCTATCCCGATCCCTCGGGAGTGTGTGCCGATTGGATCGAGATCTGCAACGGGGGAGAGCGCGAGGAGGATCTGTCGGGCTTGATTCTCACCGACGATAAGGATCGGGCAAAATTCGTATTTTCCTCCAACACCGTGCTCAAGGCAGGAGATCGTTTGGTGGTCTATTGTTTGAGTGCCGTGGAGAATTCCTCTTACGCCGATTTCGGTTTGGCTTCCTCGGGAGGAGAAACCGTGATGCTGATGACCGAAAAGGGCGAGGTGCTCAGCGAGGTCACCACCTTTTCCTTAAACCGCGATCAGAGCATGAGCTTTGACGGAGCGCGCTGGAGCTTTTGCGATGCTCCTTCTCCCGGCTTTGTAAACACTCCTGACGGCCACCGCCAAGCCCTGGCGGCCCTGGGCGATCGGGAAGAGACCCACAGCCCCCTGCCCCTGGAGATCACCGAGGCGGTGAGCAATAACGGCGGCGGATTGCGGGACGGGGACGAAGATGCTTCCGACTGGTTTGAGATCACCAACGTGGGAGAGCAGCCCGTTTCCCTTTTGGGCTTGGGCATCACCACCTCCGAGAGCGATCCCTTTTCCTGGCGCGTGGAGCAAGACCGCCTTTTGGCGCCGGGGGAGAGCCTGGTGATCTTCGCCTCGGCAAAAAACCGCAACGCCGCGGGCGAGCTTCACACCTCCTTTCGTCTCAGTGCCGGGGGAGAGACGCTGTGGCTGTTTGACAGCAGTGCCTTGGCCGTGGATCGGTGCGAGCTTCCCCCGCTGAGGGAAAACGAGGCCTGGCAAAAAAACGGCGGGGAGTTTTTTAAGACCTTTGCCGCTACCCCCGGCCAAAGGGGCGCCATGAGCGAGCAAGCCCTTCACCGCTTTGATGATAAGCTTGTGATCAACGAGGTCTGCGCTTCGTTTTCCGTGGGACGGGGCGGCGCTTTTGACCGACAAACAGATTGGCTGGAACTGAAAAATGTCAGCCAAGAAAGCCTGGATCTGACGGGGTGCTTCCTTTCCGATGACGGCGTTGCCCAAGGCACGCCTTTGTCGGGCGTTCTTGCTCCCGGAGAGATCCTGCTTCTTTGGGCGGACGGAGAAGAGAGTGAGGGGCATTGCGATTTCTCTCTTTCCTCTTCGGGAGAGACCCTCACCCTGTACAGCCCTTGGAAGACCGAGATCTGCTCTCTGAGCTATCCTTCTCTGGAGGACAACTGTTCCTACGCCGCCGCGGAGGACGGAAGCTATCGGCTCAGCGTTCATCCCACGCCCGGCTTTGCAAACTCCCTTCAGGGCCTGGAAGCCTATTACGCTTCGCTTCCTCCCGCTTCGGGCCCGGTGATCAGTGAGGTAATGACCGAAAACTTCTCCCTTCTTCCTCAAAGCTACGGCGAGACTTACGATTGGATCGAAATTTGCAACACTTCCGATGCTCCCGTTTCCCTTTCGGGCTATTCTCTCAGCGAGGATCGGGATCGGGCGGGGGCCTTCCTCTTTCCCGACGTCACCCTTGCGCCGGGAGAGTGTTACGTGGTTTTGGCTTCGGGAGAGGAAAAGCTTTCCACGAAGAGCTATCTTCACACCTCCTTCAAGCTTTCCTCCCAGGGAGATTCCCTCTTCCTCTTTGCTCCCGATGCAAGCCTTTGCGACTGCTTTGCTTTCGGACCTCTTCCCGTGGGCGCCTCCTACGGCAGAGAAGCAGGGGGAAAGGGCTGGAGCTATTTTGAAACTCCCACGCCGGGAAAACAAAACGGCGCAGGCAAACGCCTGGTGGCCGCCGCTCCTGTGAGCCACACACCTGTGGGAAGCCACGAGGGCGTTTCCCAAGTGGAAGTGAAGCTTTCGGGAGAGGGCACCGTGTACTATACCCTGGACGGCTCCGTTCCCACTTCCTCCTCTGCGGTGTACACGGAGAGCTTTTTCGTTTCCCGCACCACGGTGGTCCGTGCCTATTGCGCCGCGGAGGGCAAGGTAAACAGCCAAGTGAAAAGCTATACCTATCTTCTCAACGAGGGGCACACCCTTCCCGTGATCAGCGTCAGCACCGCTCCTGAAAATCTCTGGGATGAAACCAACGGGATCTACGTTATGGGCCCGAACGCCGCTCCCGAGAGTCCCTATCGGGGCGCCAATTTCTATCAGGATTGGGAAAAAGCGGCCAACGTGAGCTTTTACGATCCTCAGGGAGAGGGCTTTTCCGTGGATTGCGGCCTGAAGATCTTCGGCAACACGGGGCGGGCTCTGGACAAAAAGTCCTTTCAGTTGAAGTTCAAAACCCGTTACGGGTGCTCCAAGCTGTATTACAATTTGTTTGATAACACCCAAGTCAACGTGTTCGACAGTCTGGTGCTGCGCTCGGGCTCTCAGGACTATCTTTCCACCCTGCTTCGGGATGCACTGGTCAGTGAGCTTTGCAGTCAGGGAATGCCCCAAACCGAGGCCCAGGACTACCGCTATTGCGTGTTATATCTCAACGGAGAGTATTGGGGGGTCTACTGTATTCGGGAAAAGCTGGACGAGGATTTCGTGGCGGCTCACTACAACGTGGATCCCGACAGCGTGAACGTGCTGGGATACACGGGCACTCCGGAGCACGGCTCCAATCGGGACTATAAAGCCTTGGTGGAATACGTGCGCACCCACGATCTTGCCGTGGAGGAATACTATTCCTACGTGAAGGAAAAAATATCCTTGGAAAGCTATGTGGATTGGTTCATTGCCCAGGCCTACGTGGGAAATTCCGACTTAGACAACATCCGCGTGTTTTCCAGCACCGACGGCGACGGCAAATGGCGCTGGATCCTCTACGATTTCGATCTCACCTTTTACCGAAGTGCCAACCCCTACAGCTATCTCATCTCCTCCACCGCCTATTACTCCGACGTGAGCTTTCTCATGCGCAATCTGATGAAAAACGAAAGCTTTCGTGATTTCTTTCTTTGCCGCTTTGCCCACCAGCTTTCCACCACCTTCCGTGAGGAAAACGTGCTCTCTGTCATCGACTCGCTCCAAAGCGATATCCAACAGGAAATGCCCCGGGAGCGTGCACGCTGGAACCTTTCCTATTCTTCCTGGGAAAACGCGGTGGAAAAGCTCAAGAGCTTCGTTCTCGGGAGCGACGGCGCGGGCCGTACCCGAGAGATCGTTAACGATATCAGCACTTCTCTGAACTTAAGCAGGGAAGAAATCAAGCATTATTTTGGGTGATACCATGGAAAAACAAGTACTTCGACACGAATTGAAATTTTATATTTCCCGCCCGGGGGCGGCCCTGCTGCGAAGCCGCTTGAGCCCGCTGATGCGGCCCGATTCCCACGCCCAAGGCTTTTCTCCCTATTTTATCCGCAGTCTTTATTTTGACGATATGAACGTGAGCGCCTATCGGGACAAGCTGGCGGGGGTGGAAAAACGCAATAAATACCGTATCCGCTTTTATAACGGCGACCGTTCCTACACCGTGTTTGAAAAAAAGCAAAAGGTGGGCGACCGTATTCGCAAGACCTCTGTGCGTTTAACCCGAGAGCAGACCGATCGGATGCTTTTGGGAAAGCCCCTGGGGGAAGAAGGGGTGCCGCTGTTACGGGAATACGACGTTTTGGTGAAAAACAAAGCTCTTCGCCCCTTGGTGCTGGTGGATTACGACCGCACCGTGTTTTCCTATCCCGTGGGCAACGTGCGCATCACCCTGGATGAAAACCTTGCCTCCCGCCGTTTCACGGGAAGCCTGGAGGATCGCTCCTCCTGCGTGAAGGTGCTTTCTTCCCGCGAGGCGGTGCTGGAAGTGAAGTTTGATTCTCTTTTGCCGCCTCAGATCCGATGCCTCCTGGAGAGCATTCCCAAAGAACGCTCTGCCATCAGTAAATACTGTCTGTGCTGTTCGGTTTTATAAATTTCAAAGAAACGAAAGGATAAATCAATGACAAGCTTTCTGGATATGATCAAAGACAGATTCGTGGGAGAATTCAACGCGAATCTGAACGTTTCCGATGTGTTTTTCACTCTCATCACCGCATTTTTGCTGGGCCTTTTCATTGTTTGGATCTACAAAATTACATACACGGGCGTGCTGTTCAGCAAGGGCTTTTGCTTCAGCCTGGTGCTTTTGAGTATGATCACGGGCGTGATCATCATGACGGTGGTGTCCAATCTGGCTCTGTCCCTGGGTATGGTGGGTGCTCTGAGCATCGTTCGCTTCCGCACCGCCGTGAAGGACAGCTCCGACACGCTCTTTATGTTCTGGTCCATCAGCGCGGGCATTATGAGCGGCGCGGGTCTGCGCCTGGTGGCTGTGATCGCCACGGTGCTTTTGGGCATTCTGTATCTGGTAATGTTCATCCTGGGCGCACGTCTGGGCGCTTCTCCCTATCTTTTGGTGCTCCGCTATGCGGAAAGCGAAAAGGTCACCGTGGAATCCGCCCTGCGCAACCTTCCCAAGAGCAAGGTGAAATCCCGCACCGTCAGCGCCGACGTTGTGGAGCTTTGTTTGGAGCTGAGATTGGACGGGGCAAGTCTGAAAAAGATCGACGTTCTCTCTAAGATCCCCGGCGTGCAGGACGTGAGCGCCATCAGCTATAACGGCGACACGATGCTGTAAAAACTTGCCATGATCAAGGATGACAGCTTTTGGAACACGGACCGATTGCTGCCTCCCAACCGAAGAGGAGGGGGCGGCGGTGTTCCTCTCTCTCAACTGACCTGTGATACGGCTGGGGAAGAGATCGTTCAAAGGGTGGATTTTCACGAATATTCCGCTCTCCACAGCGCCGCTTTGGCCGTTCAGCCCTCGGGCGGTGCTTCTTTTGAGGGCTTTCTCAAGGAAGCCAGAAAGCTTCGGGAAAGAAGGTGCATTCACAGGGAAAGCTACCGACGCTTCTTTTCCTATACTCCCTGCTACCGGGATCTGGACGAGCGCCAACTGGAGAGTTACCTGGCTTTTCGCGAGGATGCTCAAAACCGCCGCTTCCGCCCCGTGGATTATTCCTATCTGGTTTTATATTGCTTTGAGCTTTTGAACCTGGGAAAGGAAGCGGACCCTCCTCGTTCTCTTGACACGCTGCTCTGGCTTTGGCGCAGTTATCGGGAGGAGTTCGGGGTGCTGGATCAATTGATGAGCGATTGGGTGCTGGATTTTTGCATTGAACAGGAATTGGAATTTCCCATGGCGGCTTTGGATGAGCTGCTGCCCAAGGCGCTTCATCTCCACTCTCCCGTGCTCATCGGACTTTATCTGTTTGACCATCTTCTCTCGGGCAAGCTTCGCCCCAACAAGGAGCAAACGGAGTACCTGTTGCGCACCCTCTGCGACTATCACTACCGCAACATCCGTCTCTATCGGGAAAATGCGTTGTACGCCGCTTCCATGGACGGTTTCATTGCCCATCTCTTTGGGGAAGGCTTTCTCACGCTTCCCGAGCAACGGGAGGATTTTCGCAATCTCAAGATCCCCACGCCCCTCACCGTGAAGCGAAGCATCTATCCGGGGGCGGTTTTGGATCCCTGTCGGCGGCGCGTTCTCTGCCTTCATTATTCTCCCTTGCTGGGAGACGTGAACGTGAAGGGGCGCTTCACCTCGCTGATCAAATATGTGGATAACCGCGTGCGCAAGCACCTGGGAATGAAGATCAAATTTGCGGGGCTCAGTAATTCTCCCGTTCATCAGCAGTTTATTGATGCTTGTTTTGAAAAGTATTTTTCCGCCGCGGCTCGGCAAAAAGAGCTTGCCCGTGCCGTGCCTGCTCCTCCCGTGCCCAAAAGAAAGCCGCAGGTGAATGTGGAAAAGGCCTCGGCCATCGAAAGCGCCTCTTGGAAAACCACCGACGCTCTCACCAAGGATCTCTATGGGGACGAGGGGGAAATGGTGGTATTGGGAGAGCGGGCCGAAAAAAAGGAAGAAGAAAAAAAAGAATACGTGTACGAGGAAACCACCGAGGAGGACGTCACCGAGCTTGCCGCCTCCCTTGACACGGTGGAGACCGATTTTTGCCTGCTTCTTTTGTACCGTGGCACGGAGGAAGCCAAGGCCTACGCTCTGTCCCGCGGGCAGTTTTTTGAAAACCTTCTGCGCCGTGTCAACCAGAAGGCGCTGGAGCTTCTGGGGGACGTTTTGCTGGAGCCCTCGGGGCAGATCGTGAAAGACTATCGGGAGCAAATGGAATTTCTTTTCCCTCGGGATCAGTATTTTCCCGAAGGAGAATAATGGAGAGGAGACTTGAATTTGGAAACGGTTAAGATCCCCAAAAGGGTTCTGGGAACCCTTCTGAACTCTTTGGGAGCGGGTGTCGTTCCCAGAACGGGGCTGGAATACATTGCCATCGGCAGGCAAAAAGAAATTGAGGCCGTGCTCCGGGATCTGGAAAACATCGGGGAAGGAATGAGCACCTGTCGCTTCTTTATCGGAAAATACGGAAGCGGAAAGAGCTTTCTCATGGGTCTTGTGCGCTCCAACGCCGTTTGGCGTGGCTTTGTCACCGCCGACGCCGATCTTTCCCCCGAACGCCGCTTTATCGGCACCAAGGGGCAGGGAATCGCCACCTATCGGGAGCTTGTCAAAAATCTCAGCGTGAAGGAATATCCCGATCACGGCGCTTTGGAAGGGATCCTGGCCTCCTGGCTTTCCTCTCTGATGGAGCAGGTGGTTTCGGAAGAAGGGATCACCCCCGACAAGGAGGGCTTCCGGCAGGCAATGACCGCCCGCATTTATTCGGTGCTCAAACAGCTCAAGGGCTTTGTGAACGGCTTTGAATTCGTCCGCGTGCTGGAGTGCTACTATAAGGGCTACACCGCGGGGGACGATGCACTCAAGTCCGACGCCTTGAAGTGGCTTCGGGGAGAGTTTTCCTCCAAACTGGAAGCCAGAAATTCCCTTTTGGCCATCAACGCCATCGTGGACGATACCAACTGGTACGATTACATTAAGCTTCTCGCCGTGTTCTTTACTCTGGTGGGCTATAAGGGCTTTTTGGTGTTCTTTGATGAATGCGTGAATCTCTATAAGATCGCCAACCGCGTTTCCAGAGAGAATAATTACGAGAAGATCCTTTCCATGTTCAACGATACCCTTCAGGGCAAAGCGCAGAATTTGGGCATCATTTTCGGAGGAACGCCCCAATTTCTGGAGGATCCCCGACGGGGTCTCTATAGCTACGAGGCGCTGAAAAGCCGCCTGGAAAGCTCAAGATTCACCGAGGGCTATCAGGATATGATGGGTCCCGTGATCCGCTTGGAGCGCCTGAGCGACGACGAGCTTTTCGCTCTGGTCAGCCGTCTGCGCACGCTCCACGCAAGCTATCACCGCTATGAGCCCACCGTGAGTGACGGACAGCTTTTGCATTTTCTTTGTGCTTGCCTGGAACGCATGGGAGCGGATGAATTGATCACCCCCAGAGAAGTGACCCGAGATTTCTTGGGCATTCTCAACGTGTTGCTCCAGGAGCCCGACATCGGCTTTGAAGCTCTGGTGGGGAAATTGGGGCAAACGGACGGGGAAGATGCCGACGGAGAGGACATTGAGATCCCCGAGCTGGATCTTTCGTGAAAGAAAAGGAGAGGGCTATGAGCGACTTAAAAACTGAGGCGTCCCGAATCTTTTCCCGCTTTTCTCCCTTTATTCGGGAGTACATCTACGCCGACGGCTGGACCGAGCTTCGGCAGGTGCAGTTGGAAGCGGCCAAGGTGATCTTTGACAGCGAGGACGATCTGCTCATCACCAGCGCCACTGCTTCGGGAAAGACTGAGGCGGCGCTGTTTCCCGTGCTCTCGCTGATGCACGACGCAGGCGCTGAGCATTTCACCGTGCTCTATATCGCCCCTCTCAAATCGCTGATCAACGATCAGTTTTCCCGTATGGACCGCTTATTGGAGCACAGCGATCTTCCCGTGTTTCATTGGCACTCAGACGTGAGCCTTTCCCATAAACAGCGGTTTTTGAAACAGCCTGCGGGGATCTTGCAGATCACACCCGAGTCCTTGGAAAGTATGCTTCTCAACCGCTCCAACGACATTCCCCGCATCTTTGCCAATCTGCGCTTTGTGATCCTGGACGAGATCCACACCCTTCCCGGCAGGGATCGGGGAGAGCAGACCCGCTGTCTTGTGGAGCAGATCAGTGCATTGATCGGCCACAGTCCCCGCCGCATCGGGCTTTCCGCCACCGTGGGCGAGCCCAAGCAATATGCCGATTGGCTTTGCGCAGGAGGCGGGCGGCACTGCGCTGTGGTGGAGATTCCTCAGAAGAATCTGCGCTGGAAGCTGGCATTGGAGCATTTCTATTCCGAATCTCCCCCTGAGGAGCGCTCCGTGGACGGGGAAGAGATCGATCCCAAAGAGAGGGCAGACGCGGCGCTCAGTTATATTTACTCCGCCGTAAGAAAGAAAAAAAGCATCGTGTTTTCCAATTCCCGTGAGGAGACCGAGCACGTCACGGCCTCTTTGCGCCAGTTGGCAAAGCAAAAAGGAGAGCCGGATATCTTCTATATCCACCACGGCAATCTCTCCGCCGCCATTCGGGAAGAAACGGAGCAGGTGCTCAAGGAAGAACAAAAGCAGGCGGTGGCCTGTGCCACCGTCACTCTGGAATTGGGCATCGACATCGGAAAGCTGGAGCGCACGGTGAACGTGGAAAGCCCCAATTCCGTCACGGGCTTTTTGCAACGCCTGGGACGAAGCGGCAGAAGGGAAGCCCCCTGCGAAATGCTGATGGTGTTTCGGGAGGAAACTCCCGTTTCGGGTGCGCCCCTGTTTGAGCTGATTCCCTGGCAGCTTTTGCAGGCCATCGCCATCGTTCAGCTCTATCTGGAGGAACGCTGGGTGGAGCCTCCCACCCTGAAAAAAATGCCCGTGAGCCTTTTGTTCCAACGGGTCCTTGCCACCGTGGCCATCAACGGAAGCATCAGCATTCCCAAGCTGGCGGGCAAGGTGCTCCGTCTTCGCTCCTTCCAAGAGGTTACGCCTCAAAACCTCAGCGATCTGCTGAGCCACATGGTGAAAAACGAATTTCTTTCTCTGGACGAGCGCAGGGAATTGATGATCGGCATTAAAGGAGAGCGGCTTCTTTCCAATTATAAGTTCTACGCCGTGTTCAAGGACAGCGAGGATTTCATGGTGAGAGAGGGAAGCGAGGAGATCGGCACCGTCACCACCGTTCCCCCCGTGGGAGACCGTTTTGCTTTGGCGGGACGGGTGTGGGAGGTGCTGGAGCAGGACGTTGCCAAGCGCCTGGTGTACGTGAAGGGCGTGGAAGGGAAAATGGAGGTGGCCTGGCCGGGAGATTACGGCGAGGTACACACCAAAATTCTCCGCCGAATGAAGCAGGTGCTGCAGGAGGACACGGTCTATCCCTATCTTGGAAAAAACGCGGTAAAGCGCCTGGAGCAAGCGCGGCATCTTGCCGCCAACACGGGGATGCTTCAAAACCCCGTGGTGCATTTGGGAGGCAACAGTTTCGTAATGTTTCCCTGGCTTGGCACCCGCAGCGTGCGCACTCTGCGCCGCTTTTTGAAAAACCGTTGCGCTCACGAGCTGAAGCTGGGCAGCGTAGAAAGCGCCAACTGCTATTACATTACCTTTAAAATGAGCGACAAGACCCCTTCCGACGTGATGACCTGCATGAAGCGGGTCCTGGAGCGGGAGGGCGGGATCAATCCCTGGGAACTGGTGGGAGAAACGGAGTATCCCGTGGAAGAGAAATACGACGTGAACGTGCCTCAGAAGCTGTTGCTGGAGGCGTTTTGTAAGGACCGTTTGGATGTGGACGAGGTGTCCCGATTTATTCAACAGGGATAGAAAGGAAGCTTATGGATAACGCCATTCAACTCACTCTCAATTGCGCCGCGGGCTACGGCTATCATTTTCTGCGTTCGGGCATGCCTTTGGTGAATTTTGTTTCGCTGGTTTCCCAAGAGGAGCGGGAGAAGGAGGATCTTTGGCTGGAATTGAAGTTCGAGCCGGAGCTCTTCTTGCCCTGGAAAATCAAAACGGGCGGCCTCAGAAAAGGGGAGACACTTTTTTGCCCCGACCGCATTCACAGCGTGCCCAGCGCTCTTTTGGGAGAAACGGGAAAGAACCTTCGGGTGGAGTGCGTTTTGCGGGAACGGGAGGAGATTTTGGCCAAAGCCTCCGCTTCGGTGCCCCTTTACGCTTACGAAGTCGGAGGCCAAGCGGT
>JAZNGI010000045.1:0-16582 GCA_045576375.1 Eubacteriales bacterium | reverse complement strand
ACGAGGGCTTGGGAAAGCATTTGCTCGGTGATATCCTCCACGGACTCGTGAAGGGTCATGGGAGCGCCCACAAGACAGAGCCCTTCCTTGCGGCAAGGAATGCGCACCTGTTCCAAAGAGGCGAGGTTTCTGAAAAAATCCAAAACGGAGGCACCCACGGCGTTTTCCTCGCCCAGGGCAATATCCAGTCCTCCGAATTCCAGATCCAGATCCACCGCCGTGACCGCGTTTCCGTGCTCCGCGGCAATATAGGCAAGAGCGGCACAAAGAGTGGTCTTCCCCACTCCGCCCTTATAGGAAACGATCATCACCGCTTTGGACACTTCGTTCACCGCTTTCCCTGGAATTTTTTCTACAAATCTTAACGGTTTATTTTACCACAAAACCCCTTATAAAGTCAAGGTTAAATTGCGCAATAATACGTCCTTTCCTCGCCAGGCAAAGGCTCTTTGCTCAAAGGTGCCCTCTCGGATGAGCTCTTCCACAAGGGATTGAGAGACAAACGGGGTCCTCTCCTCCTTGAAAAAGTCCAGAGGAGTGGGCAAAGCGCCCCGATTGAGGGGGCAAGCCTCCTGGCAGAGATCACAGCCCCACAGGATGCCGTGCTCAAGAAGAAGTGCAGCTTCTTCTTGCGTGAGCTTCTTTTTCTGGCTGAGATGGGACAGGCAACGACTGCGATCGGCCGCGGTGATGCAAGACACGGGGCAGGCCTTGGCGCAGGCTCCGCAGTGGAGGCATTCCTTCACCCCTTCCAAAGGCGCGTGGCAAACACCGGGGTCGTTTTGAAAAAAGATCTCTCCGATGAACACGTAGGAGCCGTATCGCGGGTCGATAAGAAGGCCGTGATCGCCCTTCACGCCCAAGCCGCAACGGTAGGCAAGATCCACCTCGTCCACGGGAGAATTATCCCCGAACAGAGCAAAACCGCCGCGGATCTTTCCCTCCTTGGCATAGGAGAGCAGGCGGCGGTAGACGCCGTCAAAATATAAATGATAGTCCCGACTGCGGGCGTACACGGAAATGTTGCCATCCTCCGCTTGTCCCATACCGTAGGGAGCCAAAAAAACCATCACGGTCTCGGGATCGGCACCCCATTGTTCCCGCAGAGGCTTCAGCTTACGCTCCAGGGTGATACGGGCACGGTCAAAGGAACAGAAGGCGAAACGGTCAATTTTTTCCTGTTTGAGAAAATTCAGCATACAGTCCTCATTGGGCGTAACAAAAGCCCGTTTGCTCCGCACGGCATTTGCCGCCCGTGGCATCCATAACGGCCGCCGTCACGGCGTCCTTTTGAGAAAGATCGCAAAGAAAACGAAGCTTTACTTTTTCCTCGTAGAGCTTCTCTGTGGGGAGGATCCCCAGTTTTTCCAGCTCTCTGAGGACCTTCCCGGAAAGATCGTAATCCACAGCCAAGAACATTTGGCACTTTTTGGTGTACAGACAGACCCCCGCCGCTTCCACGGCGTCTCTTGCGCCGCGAGCGTAGGCGCGAACCAAGCCCCCTGCTCCCAAAAGGATCCCTCCGAAATAACGGGTGACCACCACGCACACGCCCAACAGCTCTTCCCTGCGCAACACCTCGAACACGGGAAGCCCTGCAGTGCCCTGGGGCTCGTTATCGTCGCTAAAGCGGCTGACGTTGCCCTCCCGATTGATATACGCGTAGACGTTATGGGTGGCATCGGGGTGCTTTTTTCGCACGGAATCCACGAAGGCCTTGGCCTCCTCCTCGGTGCCGATGGGAGAAACGGCGGTGATGAACAGGGATTTCTTTTCCGTAAATTCCGTTACCGCGCTGCGGCACACCGTTTTGTAGCTGTCGCCGATCATATATCCGCCAGCTCCACGTACTTATATCCGTTTTCGGAAATATACTTCTTTCTTCCCGCCAGATTGTCCCCCAAAAGAATATCGAAGATCTCATAGGTTTTTTTCTCGTCCTCGGGGAGAATGCGGATCAGGCGGCGGCTGGCGGGACACATGGTGGTTTTCCACATCATGTCCGGCTCGTTTTCGCCCAGACCCTTGGAACGCTGAATGGTATATTTTTGCCCTTCCAGTTGGGAAAGGATCGCGGCTTTTTCTTTTTCGTCGTAGGCGAAGAAGATCTGATCCTTGGAGGTGATCTCATAAAGGGGGGACTCGGCAATATACACCTTCCCTTCCCGAATGAGCGTGGGAAGCAAACGGTAGAACATGGTGAGGATCAGCGTGCGGATCTGGAATCCGTCTTCATCCGCATCGGTGCAAAGAATGATCTTGCTCCATTTCAGAGCGGAATAGTCAAAGGAGCCCACCGATCCCGAGCCCTTGGTCTTCACTTCGGCCCCGCAGCCGATGACCTTGAGAAGATCAATGATAATATCGCTCTGGAAAATTTTATCGTAATTGGCCTTCAGACAGTTGAGGGTCTTGCCCCGCACGGGAATGATGGCCTGGAATTCCGCATCCCTTCCCAGTTTACAGCTGGTGAGAGCAGAATCGCCCTCCACGATGAACAGCTCCCTTTTCTCGGGATCCTTGCTTCGGCAATTGGCAAACTTCTCCACACGGTTGGAAATGTCGATATTGGCGGCGGCAAGCTTTTTCTTCAGATCTTTTCTGGCAACTTCCGCGCTCTCTCTGCTTCGCTTGTTCACCAACACCTGAGCGGCAATGCGATCGGCTTCGGCGGGATTCTCCGCAAAATAGATCTCCAATTGCTGATAGAAAAATTCGGTCATCGCCTCGGCAATGAAGGTGTTGTTGATGGCCTTTTTGGTTTGGTTCTCGTAGGAGGTGCGGGTGGAAAGGGAATTCACCACGAACACCAGGCAGTCTTCCACGTCCTGAAAGGTGATCTTGGCTTCGTTCTTGGTGTATTTCCCGCCGTTTTTCAGATAGGCGTCAATGGCACGGGTGAAGGCAGATCTCACGGCTTTTTCGGGGGAACCGCCGTGCTCCAGGAAGCTGGAGTTGTGATAGTACTCAATGATGGGATTGGTTCTCACAAAGGCCATGCAGGCTTCGATCTTCAATTTATACTCGGGCTTGTCCTCCCGATCTCTTCCCACGCGCTCCGCCTGCCAGAACACGGGCATGGTGAGGATGTTTTTATATTCTCCCTCGTCGGGGTCTGCCGCAGCTTCCTCTTCTCCCCCTGCGCCGCACAGCTCTTTCACGTAGTCCTTGATCCCCTCGGGGTAGCAAAAGGAATACTCACGAAAAGAGCCGTCTTCCTCTTCCCAAAAGAATTTCAAGGTGAGCCCCGCGTTTGCCACCGCCTGCTTTTTCAGCGTTTCCAGGAAAAAGGAAAGGGGAATGTTAATATCGGTGAACACCTCACGGTCGGGCTTCCAACGGATGAGGGTTCCCGTGCGCCGACGCACGGGGGGCTCTCTGAGAAGTTCTCCGTCGGGATTTCCCTTCTTAAACTGAATGGAAAGCTTGGACTGGGCCGTGTAGGAAACGACGCTCATAAATTCGGAGCTGTACTGGGTGGCACAGGCACCCAGACCGTTCAGACCGAGGGAATATTCGTAATTGCCGTCCTCGGAATTGTCGTATTTTCCGCCGGCATACAGCTCGCAGAAGACCAACTCCCAGTTGTAGCGCTCTTCCCTTTCGTTCCAATCCAGAGGAACGCCTCGCCCGAAATCCTCCACACAAAGACTGTGATCCCGGTAAGAGGTGATGTGGATCACGTTCCCGAAGCCCTCGCGGCTCTCGTCAATGGAGTTGGAAAGGATCTCGAAAAAGGAATGCTCGCATCCCTCCAGTCCGTCGGACCCGAAAATAACGGCAGGACGCTTACGCACACGGTCTGCGCCCTTCAGACTGCTGATGCTTTGATTGTTATACTCATTTAAACGTTTCTTTTCAGCCATGAATGTTTCCTTTTATTTTTTTCTTTTGGAGCCGATCACCATAATTACGACGATAACCGCCAGGGCGGCCCCCATCGCGGCAATGTAATAGATCGGATCGGTATCTCCCGTGGGAGCCGACCGCAGAATTGCATCGAACATATTGACCTCCCCCGATACAAAACGAATGGGAAAACAGGATCGCCTATAGGCAGAATTCCCCGTAATAGTATAGTACAAACCCGCTCTTTTGTCAAGTTTTCCGCCTCTCTTGGAAGCGGAGAAATATTTTTTAAAAAAAGAAAAAAACGCTTGACAAACCCGTGGGACTGTGATAGAATATGGAAAAAGTGAAGAAGAACCTCTTCCGTTCTCACCTTCAAAGCCAAAGAGCGTTGCGGGTCAATATGGGAATTTATCGGTCACCAAGCTGTGATTGTGTGTTTTCGTGCGGAGGATGTTCCTCCGCATTTTATTTTTGGAGGTGTTTTACATAGGCGCTAAGGAGCTCTCGATCAACGAGCAAATCAAAGCCCCGCAGGTTCGTCTCATCGGAAGTGACGGCTCTCAGCTCGGCATTTTAAGCACACGCGATGCGTTGAACACAGCCTTTGAAAAAGGGTTGGATCTTGTGGAAATTTCTCCCGCAGCAAAGCCGCCGGTCTGTAAGATCATGGACTACGGCAAGTTTAAGTTTGAGAAAGAGAAAAAGGACAAGGAATCGCGAAAAAAGCAGACCACCATCGAAATCAAGGAGATCAAATTCTCCTGCCGCATCGGTCAGCACGATCTTGACACCAAGCTTTCTCACGCCCACCGTTTTCTCGGCGCAGGAAACAAGGTGAAGATGACCATTATGTTCTCCGGCCGCGAAATGAATCACACGGATCTGGGTTACAAGCTGATGGAGCAGATTGCTCAAGCCTGTTCGGAAGACGGCGTCGTGGAAAAAAAGCCTTCCTTGGACGGTCGTTTTATGACCATGTTTATTGCACCGAAAGCAAAATAATGATATAAGGAGTTTTAAAATGGGAAAAATCAAAACGCACAAGGCCACTGCTAAGAGATTCTCTCTCACCAAGAGCGGTATGGTCAAGTTGAATCATCAGTACAGAAGACACAAGCTGGGCAAGAAGACAACCAAGCGTAAGAGAGCACTCCGCGTTCGCGGCTACATGGCTAACGCCGCTCAGTGCGCTACCATCAGAAAGCTCATCCCCTACGCCTGATTATAACGATCGGGACAACAAAACATCACTGAAAGAAGAAAGGAAGACCTTCCCTGTGATTTTGAGGGATGAGGTCGTGGTTTAACTATGGCAAGAATCAAAGGCGCACTCGCCACCCGCAAGAGAAGAAAGAAAGTTTTAAAGGCAGCCAAGGGCTACTGGGGTGCAAAGAGCAAGCACTTTAAAATGGCCAAACAGGCCGTGATGAAGAGCGGCAACTACGCATTCATCGGCAGAAAGCTCAAAAAGAGAGATTTCCGTGCTCTGTGGATCACCAGAATCTCCGCTCAGGCAAAGGTGAACGGCATTAACTACTCCAGATTCATGAACGGTCTGAAGAAGGCAGGCATCGAGCTCAACCGCAAGATGCTGGCTGAACTGGCTGTAAACGACAAGGAAGCTTTTGCCGCTCTCGTTGAGAAGGCAAAGGCCGCCCTCTAAACCGAACATTGAAAAAGCTCCGTCGGCGACGGAGCTTTTTTTACTTGATTTATCGTGGGCTTTGTGCTATACTGTATGCAATGAAAAACCGAGGTGCAACCATGAAGATGAAAAACGCTTGCAAACGAATTGTTTTCGCTGCCGCTCTTACCTTTACGCTGGCAGTCTACCTTCTCTATTTCTTCCGCTCTCTGATCCCCTCCCAGGAAGGGAGCACCCTGAGCATTTCCTATCTGAACGGCTTTTTGCTGTTCGGAGCGCTTCTGGGGCTGACCAACGTTCTGACCGACCGAATGAAGGCCGACGGCATTTTGAAGCGGCTGATTCATTTTTTTGCCACGGCCGTCAATTTCTTCGTTTCCATCATGCTGGCCACGGGGTATCTTGCCTCCGGCAATGAAACCAATTCCCCTCTGACGGTTCCCAACCGCATTTTGTATTGCCTGATCGCCTACGTGGTGGTATATCTGATCTGTGTGGGACTGCGCGCCCTTTACCGATTGATCTTCTGCCGCGCCAAGAAGAGCGAGGAGTACACCTCCGTGCTCTCAAAATGAGCGAAGCACCGGCTGGAGCTGGCTCTTTTCCAGAGCCGCGGCGCAGGCCGCGGGCAACAGAGAAAGATCCGAGGCGAGAGAATTTGGTTTTTTCTCAGGATCGTCCTGCCCGAAGGGCACGAAGAAAAGATTTTTGGTGTTCAATAACCGTCCGATGTTCTGAGCGTTGGCCCCCAACCCATCGTTGGTGGAGATGCTCAGAAGCGTTGGGCGGTTATTTCTCATGTGTGCCTTGAAGGCCATGGTTACGGGGGTATCGGTGATTCCCCCTGCAAGCTTGGCGAGAGTGTTCCCCGTGCAGGGGCAGATCACCAGCAGATCCAGCAGGGCCTTGGGCCCAATAGGTTCCGCCCGTTCAATGGTGGTGATGGGATCCAGCCCCGTGATTCGTTTCACTTCCTCTCGGAAGGAACGCGCGGTGGAAAAGCGGGTGTCGGTGTGAGCGGTGCTGTGGCTGAAAACAGGGATCACCGTGTATTCTCCCGCCAGTTTTTCCATTGCCTTGAGCACTTTTGCAAAGGTGCAATGAGAGCCTGTGACGGCAAAGCCTATGGTTTTTTTCATACTCTTACGCCTTGTTTCGTGTCTGAAAAGCTTCAGACGGAGTGGATGGACTGATACAAATACAAAGCGGCGGTTTCGGGGGCGTATCTTCCGGGCAGTCCGCCCGCGCTTTCAAAGATCACGTTTCGTTGGGAAAGTGCTCCCGTGTCAACGTTTCCCTTTCCGGACGCCAGATCCAGAACGAGAAACAGCTGTTCCGAGCGGCGGATGAGATCGGCAGACACCGCTTTTTTCTTTGGAACGGTGTTCACGATCACACGCCAGGGGCAGGAGGCAGGAAGATCCTCCCAAACAAAAACGGGGAAATTGGCTTTTTCGGCCTCCCGCAAGCTTTTTCCTTCCCTGCCGCAAACGGTGACAAAGGCACCGCAGCGACGAAGCAGACGGGCGGTTTGACTGCCCACACGGCCAAAGCCCACCACAAGAACGGAGGCACCGTTGAGCACAAAGGGTGTCAACGCGATCAGGCGCTCCAGACATCCCTCGGCGGTGGGAAGGGCGTTTTTTGCGGCAAAGGCCTCCTCTGAGGCCAGGTCTCTGTAACGGAGTCCTTTTGCACGCACAAGGCGGGCGTTTTCCTCCGACAGCGCTCCGCCAAAGATCGCAGAGCCGGCCTTGGCTTTTTCCAGCAGGTTTTTTTGTTCCTGTGCGGAAGCGGAAAAAGGCAGAAGAAACGCGCATTTTTCATCGGAAAAACGGTGAAGATCCTCCGCACCTTCGGAAAAAAACACCCGACGGCCGTCTTTTCTCAGCATTCCGGCCAAATATTCATAGCGCTTATCCGCGCCGATTATGACAAAATTCATCCCGATTCCCCTTTTGCATATTCCAAAACTGCCGCTTTACTGTCAGTATAAGCAAAAAGGAGAATTGGGTTCCAAAGAAAAAAGAGATCCGCGAAGAAGAAAATTCGCGGATCCTTGTTTTTTACGGTTTTGTTATCGGGCGGCAAGAGATTTTTCGGGAAGAATCACCTTCAGCGCTTTCTCCAGGATGCGCACACAGGGATCTTTCATTTCAAAGATCTCTCCGTCAATGTTCACCGGAACGGTTTTTTCGGTGACGATCCGCACCCTCTTGCAGGTTTGAAAACGAATAAAGGGGATCTTATCCAGGTGCTCTCCCCTCTTATAGAGCCCCACCAAGGCGAGAAATCGCAGACGGGAAACGGAGGGAACGCACAAAAAATCCAGCAGACCGTCATCCGGCTGTGCCCGAGGGGCCGTTTGAAAGCCCCCGCCGTAGAAACAACCGTTGGCAACGGTGGAAATAATGCAGTGCTCTTTTCCGTAATCCAGGGGCTTGCCGTCCACCTCAAAGGAAAAGCGGTTTTTCGTGGCGGTGAAAAAGGCACAGCCCAAGGCCAACACGTAGCTGAGCCTTCCTCCCAGCAGGGGAAATCTTCTGAGAGCGGGCATGAGCTTTGCCGTTACCGCGTCCAGACCCACGGAGGCCACATTAAAACAGAGCTTGCCGTTGACCTCCATTACGTCCACCGTTCGGACGGGGCCGCGGGCCAGACGGGCAAGATCAAGAAAATCCTGTGCTTGGTACTCCCGAAAGCAACGGATAAAATCGTTTCCGCTTCCCGTGGGGACGGGAGCAACGCTGAGACGGGGATCTCCCACCGCGCCTTGCGCCACTTCGTTGAAGGTTCCGTCGCCGCCGCAGGCATAAAACCGAAGCTCCCCTTCCTTGACGCGGGAGGCCGCTTCCTTCACAAGGCGCGTGGCTTCTCCCCGACAGGAGGTGACAAGAATCTCGCACTCCTTTTGAAGAGAGGAAAAGGCGGCTTGGATCTTTGCCTTCAGCTCGTTGACGGAGTTTTTCATTCCCGCCGCGGGATTGATGATAAAAAAGTCCCTCACATTCATAAAATTCCCCGTTTCATCGAATTCTTCGGATTCCCGCGGGCGCACTCTTCCCTTCATCGTAGGCCTTGAGAATCTCTCGCACCTGCTCCGGGCTTTCCTGTGTGAAGATAAAATGCTGATTACGGGCACCGCAGGCATTCAGATCCTTCTTTTTGTCCCCCATATACAGCACCACGCTGTTATAAAGAACGTCCCGTTTCCCCTCGCTGTACACGGGAAAGCGCGCTCCCTTGCGGTCTTTTAACGCTTTGGCACCCAAGGAGCGCTCCAAAAGCATCACAGGGATGCGCCCATAGACCACCACGGCTTTTTTTACCCGAAGGTCACGGATCTGAGGAAGATTCAGCTCGCAGGAAACGATCACGTCCTCCAGCCCTTCCTCCTCAATGGGGGCAAAGCTGTTGGCAACGTTCAGGCGGAAATCTCCGTGGAGAAGAAAGCCTGCTTCTCTTGCCAAGGAAAAATGCCCCACGTTCCCCACCAAGGCGTGTCTTGCGCCCTGATCGTAGGCACGCTTCAAGGCGGCCCGAACAGAGGGAAGCTCGCTGTCGGTGATGACTGCGGGCAACACCACGCCGTTGGCTTTTTTCGGATCAAAGGAAAAAAGAGGAAGATAGCAAACATCAAGGCCGTGCCCATCGGGGATCTGCCAAGAAGAGAGAAAGCGGGCGGTACGTTGCACGGGACAGGAGATCTTCTCTCCCGAAGGCAGGGCATCGGGAGGCTTTCCCTCTTCTCGCCGAATGACAATAGAGGGAAGGCTTCGCTTTCGATCGGAAAAGGGGGCGTTGTCGGAGCGGGAAAGCTGCTTATCGCTTTCCCTTCGGATGCCCAGCATATTCCCGTGTTGGGAGGAGAAATATCCATCGGTAAATCCGCTGCGGGAAAACACCGCGGAAAGCGCCTTGATCTCTGCGGGAGTGGCGTTGCGCCCCTCGTCCAGCAGGCGGCGATAGCAGGAGGTGACACGGTAAACATATTGAGGGGACTTCATTCGCCCTTCGATCTTCAAGGAGGACACGCCCATGGCCACCAGCTCGGTCAGATGGTTTGCCAGGCACAGATCCTTCAGACTCAGAGGATAGGAGCCGTTGTAGCTCATTCGGCAGGGCTGGGCGCACTCCCCCCGATTGCCGCTTCTGCCGCCGATGAAGGAGCTCATCAGACATTGCCCCGAGTGACTGGCACAAAGAGCGCCGTGAACGAACACTTCGATCTCAATGGGAGAATTCTCGCACAAGAGAGAAAGGTCCTTTTTGGAAAGCTCCCGAGCGCAGACCATGCGGGAAAAGCCTTTTTCCTTCAGCCAATGGGCGCTCAGCGAGTTATGAGAGGAAAACTGGGTGCTGGCGTGAAGCTCGAAACGGGGAAAATAACGGCGGATAAGAGCGGAGAGCCCCCAATCGGCGGTGATGAGAGCATCCACCCCCGCCTCATAGAGAAAGGCCACGAAATCCAGAGCTTCCGGCAGCTTACGGTCGTTGACCAAGGTGTTAAGGGTCACGTAAAGACGGACGCCCCGTCCGTGGCAAAAGTCCACGGCGCGCCGCAGTTGCTCCCGATCGAAATTGCGGGCGTTGATCCTGGCGTTAAACGCCGTGCCGCCCAGATACACCGCATCGGCACCGCCGAAGACCGCCGCTTTCAGCGCTTCGGGAGAGCCGCAAGGACTGAGAAGCTCGGGAAGTTTTTTTGAGGTCTTGGGCACGCCGGTTTCCTCCTTTCCTGTTCTTTTCTGTGGGTTTGGCATTTTTTGGAAAAATAACCCCCGCCGCCGAAACGCAAGGGTTCGACGGCAGGGGGCATATTAGACTTTTGCTACCGTGAGAATCACCGTTTCTCCGTTGATATCCCATTGCTTCCGATAGCCGTCAAGATCATCCGCAACGCCGTCACACAGGACGTCGGAGCAGATGTCCGGGGCGTGCTTTTGGAAGATTGCCGCAAGCTTTTCGTTGTCACTAAGAGAAACGCGAATGTGATCGGTCACGTTAAAGCCTGCTTCCTTACGCATGGTCTGAAGCTTGCTGACCAGCTCTCGCACGTAGCCTTCCTCGATGAGCTCTTCGCTCAGTTGGGTGAAAAGCGCAACGGTGACGCCGCCTTCGGAAAGGACGAAATATCCCTCCTTCTGCTTGGTCTCCATCAAAACATCTTCCGCAAGCAGTTGGGCCTGCTCGCCGTTGATATCCAGCACGATCTTGCCTTCTCCATCCAACTGCTTCTTGAAGAGAGCGCCGTCGCCTTCACTGAGGGCGGTGCGGATGCCGTTGAGAAGCTTGCCGTACTTGGGGCCCACGGTTTTCAGCTGAGGCTTAAAGCCATAGCTGACCAGACCGTCCACATCGTCGGAGAAACTGAGTTGTTTCACGTTTAATTCTTCGGTGATGATCCGGGCGTACACCTCGCTGAGAGGCTTTTGGCAACGGACGATCATTTCACCGAGAGGCTGGCGGTTTTTAATGTTGGCGCCGTTTCTGGCGGCACGGCCCAGCACGACGATCTTCAGCACCTCGCTCATGGAGTACTCAAGATCCACGTCGATAAGGGAAGGATCGCTCACGGGGAAATCGCAAAGGTGAACGCTTTCGGGAGCGCTCTTGTCCACGGAGCAGACCAGGTTGCGATAGATATCCTCGGCCATGAAGGGGATCATGGGGGCAGCGGCTTTTGCCACGGTGACCAAAGCCGTGTAAAGGGTCATATAGGCATTGATCTTATCCTGAGGCATTTGGGCAACCCAGTAACGCTCTCTGCCGCGGCGAACGTACCAGTTGCTCATATCGTCCACAAAGCTCTCCAGAGCTCTGGCGGCTTCGGGAATGCGGTAGTTTGCCAGGTTATGATCCACGTCGGCCACCATGGAGTTGAGCTTGGAAAGCAGCCAACGATCCATCACGGACAGACTGTCAAGGTCAAGAGAATACTTAGTGGGATCAAAGCCGTCGATATTAGCGTAGAGCACGAAGAAAGCATAGGTGTTCCAGAGGGTGCCCATGAACTTTCTCTGTCCCTCCACCACTGCCTTACCGTGGAAGCGGTTGGGCAACCAGGGAGCGGAATTGGTGTAGAAATACCAGCGGATGGCGTCGGCACCGTAGCTGCGCAGAGCATCGAAGGGATCCACGGCGTTGCCCTTGGATTTGCTCATTTTCTGGCCGTTTTCATCTTGCACGTGACCCAGCACGATCACGTTCTTATAAGGGGCTTTGTTGAAGATCAGGGTGGAAATGGCAAGGAGCGAATAGAACCAGCCGCGGGTCTGATCCACTGCCTCGGAAATGAAATCGGCAGGGAACTGCTGCTCGAACAGCTCCTTGTTTTCAAAGGGATAGTGGTGCTGAGCGAAGGGCATGGAGCCGGAGTCGAACCAGCAGTCGATCACCTCGCTGACCCGCTTCATTTCCTTGCCGCACTCCGGACAGGTGAGAGTCACGGCGTCAATAAAGGGACGGTGGAGCTCAATGTCCTCGGGGCAGTTGTTGCTCATCTGCTTAAGCTCGGCAATGCTTCCCACGCAATGGCGATGCCCGCACTCACACTCCCAAATGTTCAGAGGGGTGCCCCAGTAACGGTTACGGCTGATGCCCCAATCCTGCACGTTCTCCAGCCAGTCGCCGAATCTGCCTTTGCCGATGCTCTCGGGAATCCAGTTGATGGTGTTGTTGTTGCGGATGAGATCGTCCTTCACCTGGGTCATCCGAATGAACCAGGACTCTCTGGCGTAATAGATCAGAGGCGTGTCGCAACGCCAGCAATGGGGATACTCGTGCTCAAACTTGGGCGCGGAGAAGAGCTTGCCTTCCTTATCCAGATCCGCAAGGATCAGAGGATCGGCGTTCTTCACGAACACCCCGCCGTAGGCCGTGTCGTCGGTCATATTGCCCTTGGCGTCCACAAACTGCACGAAGGGAAGATCGTAATTTCTGCCCACCTGGGCGTCGTCCTCACCAAAGGCGGGAGCAATGTGAACGATTCCCGTGCCGTCGGACATGGTGACGTAACGATCGCAGGTGATGTAATGGCCTTCCTTGTTCTGCTTCTTTGCCACCGCTTCGGCGCAGGGAAACAGAGGAACGTATTTCTTTCTTTCCAGCTCCTTGCCCGTGAAGGTCTGCAGGATCTCATAGGCCTTCTCCCCTTCCTTGGCCAAGGGAGAGAGCACGCCGTCCAGCAGGGCTTCTGCCATATAGTAGGTATAGCCGTCGGCGGCCTTGACTTTACAATAGCTCTCGTCGGGATTCACGCAAAGAGCCACGTTGGAGGGAAGGGTCCAGGGGGTGGTGGTCCAAGCCAGGAAGTAGGCATCCTCATCCGTCAGCTTGAAGCGAACCACAGCGGAGCGTTCCTTCACGGTCTTATAGCCCTGTGCCACCTCGTGGCTGGAAAGAGGGGTGCCGCAACGGGGGCAATAGGGCACGATCTTGAAGCCCTTATACAGCAGTTTCTTTTCATAGATCTGCTTTAAGGCCCACCATTCACTCTCGATGAAATCGTTATGATAGGTCACGTAGGGCTGTTCCATATCCGCCCAAAAACCGACGGTGCCGGAAAAGTCCTCCCACATTCCCTTATATTTCCAAACGCTTTCCTTACACTTTGCCAGAAAAGGCTCCAGACCGTATTGTTCGATCTGTTCCTTGCCTTCCAGGCCCAAAAGCTTCTCCACCTCCAGCTCCACGGGGAGACCGTGGGTGTCCCAGCCGGCCTTACGGGGAACGTAATACCCCTTCATGGTGCGGTAACGAGGGATCATATCCTTAATGACACGGGTAAGAACGTGGCCGATGTGGGGCTTGCCGTTGGCGGTGGGGGGGCCGTCGTAAAACACGTAGCTATTCTGTTTGGAACGGGAGTTTTCGCTCTTTTCAAAGATCTTGTGTTCGTTCCAGAACGCCAGCACCTTTTTTTCCCGTTCAACGAAGTTCATATTGGTGTCGACTTTATTGTACATCACCGATACCTCCAAATGATAAAGCTAAAGGCTCTGTCCATAACAGGACAGAGCCTTGGAAAACTTGAATGAAACTCTGCGATTTTTCACACTGTTACCATTTAATGATATAACAAAGGGAAGAAAAAGTCAAGTCGTTTTTTCGTTTTCCTCTTCCTTTTCCTCTTTTTTCTCCCTTCTTCTTCGCCAAAACACCAAAGCGGTCACTGCGCCGCCCAAAACGAGGAGTGCGCCGCCCGCGCCGATGCCCCACCAAAGAAGCGCCGCACCTCTGTGGGAAGACGAAGCGGAGGGGGCCGAAGCGGGCGGGGGCAAAACGGTGACGGAAAAGGAAGCGTCCCAGCCATCCCCTTGCACCGTAACGGTGCATTCTCCCGGACGGGAGGAATCAAAGCCGGAAAAAGAAAGCCCGTCGCAAAAATAAAAGCGGCGTTCTCCGTTGGGAAGAGCAACGTAGGCATAGGCATCCTCCACGCTGAGGGCATCGCCCACCCGATACTCGGTGCGGGAGGGAGGCGAAAAGGCAAGAATGCCCTCTGCAGGCGCGTCCACCTCTTCCGTGCTTTCCCAAACGGCATCAAGAAATTGAATCTTTAAAGTGCCCGTGTCAAAGTTCTCTCCCGCCGCGACGGCGACGGACAGGGAATACGCAGAGGGATCCTCCAAAACAACGGATCGAACCCCGTCATTCAAAAGATATTTCCCGTCCTCGGTGCAGGTGACGGTGCAAAAACAATCTCCCTTTTCATAAGAAAACGTCAGCCCCGCGGGGGCACGGTCGGTATGCAAGCCATCCCGGGGCAACAGCAGGCATTCCAGGCGGGCTTGCTCATTTATAGGGGGATAATCGGCACTGCGATAGAGGCTCATTCCGTGGACCCGAAGAGAATAGGCAAGATCTTCCCAGGTGAGTCGGTGCACCTGTACGCCGCAGGTGATCATATCGAAATTGGCATCGTACACGGTGATGCCCTCTTCCTCCTGTCCCACCACCACCATGGAATGGGGCAATCCCGTTTGGAGAACGTCTCCGAAACGGCATTGAGAAAGAAGCTCCTTCAGCGCCGAAAGCTCCGTGGGAATCCACGGGCCTTGGCTGAACAGGCACACCACGTTGGCGCTTTCCTCACTCTCGGATATCTGCCAAGGCTTGAGGGAATTATAATGGGGATAGGGCTTACCAAACAGTTGATAGAACACGAAGCGGGCAAAGCCGAAGCATTGCATATTCCCCGCAGTTCCCGCTTCCGAGGCGGTGACCTCTTTGCAGTTGCAATTTTGCATCTGACTGCAAAGATAGTGATGGGTGCAGGCAAGGCCGTCGTCGGTGAAAAAGCTTCCCGGGGGATACCTCTTCACCACCTCTTCCATCCGTTGGTGCAAAAGGGCAACCGAATCTGCCCCCTCTTCCTTTTGGGCACTCACACCGCACACGGCGCTGACCAGAAGAAGGAAGCAGAAAAACAAGATTCTGATTCTGTTCATCGCAAATTCCTAACTTGGAAAAATAAAATTACAGATAATACTACAACATACATCAATAGTATATCACAAAAATGACTTTGGTGCAATCCCCCTTTTCTTTCGGGAAAATTCGGTTGACAAAAGGCGACGGATGGTGTACCATTAATAAGAAAGAAAACACATTCTTCTACCAAAGAAAGAGCCGAAAATGAACTGGATCACCGAGAACTTCTCCGTTGTTGACTCCACCAATCTGGTGTGTCGGCGCAAAGCGGAGGAAAACGCCCCCGAGGGATATACCGCCGTTGCCCGCGCTCAGACCAACGGAAGAGGGCGGATGGGAAGAAGCTTCTTTTCTCCCGATGCCGCGGGGCTTTATATGAGTTTTCTACTGCGCCCCGCCTTTTCCCCTGCCCTGTTCCCCCGCTTGACTCCCCTGGCCGCCGTGGCGGTGTGCCGTGCTTTGAAAAAAGAGGCTGAGGTTTCCCCGAGGATCAAATGGGTCAACGACGTGTATCTGGAAGGAAAAAAGCTTTGCGGAATCCTGACCCAAGGAGGCACCGACGAAAGAGGGCGCCCCTGGGTCATCGTGGGAATCGGCCTGAATCTTTTGATGCCCCGAGGAGGATTTCCCCAAGAGCTCTCGCAAATTGCCTGCGCTCTCTATCCTTCCCATCCCGATCCCGATGCCCTGAGAAGCCGAATGGCCGACCGTATCCGAGAAGAATTTGCTCCCCTCTACGCCGATCCTCTTTCGGAGGCGGCCACGGAGGAATACCGAGCCCTTTGCTTTCTTTGCGGCAGGCAGGTGACGGTGCTTCAAGGGGAGCAACGCTACGGCGCCACGGTGCTGGAAGTGGACGGCAAGCTACGGCTGAAAGTAAAAAAAGAGGACGGAAGCGTGTGCACTCTCAACTCCGGGGAGGTTTCTCTGAAGCTATGAAGAACCGCCGCCGTTTGACGGTGTATTGCGGCGTGTTTGCCGCGCTGACCGCCGTTTTGTCGCAACTTTCCCTTCCCATGCCCTCGGGCGTTCCCATCACCCTCCAGACCTTTGCCGTGGCCCTTTACGGTTTTCTCTTTTCCCCTTCCCAAGCGCTGAAGACCACGCTGGTGTATCTTGCCTGCGGCGCCGTGGGGCTGCCTGTATTCGGGATGATGAGAGGCGGAATTTCCGTTCTCACAGGCCCCACGGGGGGATTTTTGTGGGGATTTTTGTTCTACGCTCTGTTTTGCTCCCTTCCCTTTCGGCACACGGCCGCGCGCCTGCTTTCGGGCATGGGCGGACTGCTTATTTGCCATTTTTTGGGGGTGAGCCAATACTGTTTTTTAGGGAATCTTCCCCTGGGCGCGGGCCTGATCTCCCTCTCCCTTCCCTTGCTGCCCAAGGATCTTGTGCTCCTTGTTGCCGCCCTGCTCTTGGCAAAGCCGTGCAAAAAAGCCCTGGAACGAGCAGATGGGCAAACTCCTTTTTAAAAGAAAGCGAAGATTTATGAAACACGCCGTGATCATCGGCGCGGGTCCTGCGGGACTCACCGCCGCCATGGAATTATTAAAAAAAGCCCCCGAAGAGATCCGTGTGACCGTGCTGGAAGCGGAGCACACCGTGGGAGGCATCTCCCGCACCGTGAACCACAACGGCAATCGGATGGAT
>JAZNGI010000044.1:0-18172 GCA_045576375.1 Eubacteriales bacterium | reverse complement strand
TAGTTGCTTTGATATGCTTTCACTTTCGAAAAAGTATTATATAGAATTTTATCAAAAGCAGCTCGAAAGACTAACCAAAGCAAAAGAAAAATTTTCCTCTGAAAGAGCTATTGAAGCTAAGCGAATGGCTGCGTTGAGGGCATTAGAAAAGCTACAACAGGATATGACCGAAAATGTGTGCGAAATTCCATTTGATGAGCTAGGTATAAATACTTTGTTTATAGATGAGGCTCACAATTACAAAAATGTTTCGCTTCATTCGGGAATTATGCGTATTCGTGGTATATCCAATGCGGGTTCGTCAAAGTGTGACGCTATGATGGATAAGGTGCATTGTGTTCAACGCCAAAACGGTGGTGGACGAGTAGTTATGGCTACAGGAACACCAATTACCAACTCGATAACTGATTTGTTTATTATGCAAAAGTATTTGCAGGATGGTGAACTCGAATTCCTGGGCATTCAGAACTTTGATTCATGGGTAGCGATGTTTGGTAAAAAGGTCACTGAATTTGAAATAGATGTTGATACCAATAGCTACCATCTTGCTACTCGTTTTGCAAAGTTCTGTAATGTGCCGGAACTTACCGCCATTCTCTCATCAGTTAGTGACTTTTACCACGTTGATAATTCAATGGGACTTCCGGAATTTGCAGGATACTCGGATTCAATAGCACCAGGTAGTGATGACTTTAAAGATTATCTGCGCGATATTTCCAATCGTGCAGATGATGTTAGGCAGAAGCGTGTGGACAAAAAAGATGATAATTTGCTCAAAATCACAACTGACGGTAGAAAGGCTGCTCTTGATATGCGCCTAATTGATATGGTTTATGGTTTGGATGCCGATTCGAAGGTGTATCGTTGTGCGGAGAATATTGTGAATATCTACGAAAAAACAAGAGAGAAAAAGCTTATTCAAATGGTGTTTTGTGATAGTTCAACACCAAAACAAAGCTTTAATCTTTACAACGAATTAAAGAACATTTTGACCGCAATGGGCATTCCTGCTCAGCAAATCGCCTTTATTCACGCAGCGGACAGCGAAGATAAGAAGAATATGCTTTTCTACGATCTTCGCAAGGGTGATGTTTCAGTTATTATCGGTTCAACCTTTAAGATGGGCCTTGGTGTAAATGTTCAAGAAAAACTCTGTGCACTTCATCATCTTGACGTGCCGTGGCGCCCTGCCGATATGGTTCAGCGCGAAGGAAGAATTTTGAGACAGGGAAATCTTTGCGATTCGGTTAAAATCTATCGCTACATCACAAAAGGAAGTTTTGATGCTTATTCTTGGCAGCTTCTAGAAAAGAAACAACGATTCATCAGTCAAATTCTTTCGGGTGATGTGTGTGAACGTGAGGGTGATGACGTTGATGAAACTGTGCTTAATTATGCCGAAGTAAAAGCGTTGTCGGTTGGAAATCCGCTAATCAAGAAAAAGGTTGAAATAACCAACGAAATAGATAAACTGCGTATTTTGCAACGTGAATACATTGTATCTCGTCAAAAATATGAGCAGGAACTTTCTGAACTTCCGGCAAAAATCGAACGTCAAAAGAAGAATATTGCTGATACTGAAGAAGACTTAAAATACTATTCTGAAAACAAGCTTGATTACAAGGAAATGGAATATGAAGAACAAAAAGAAATTATTTGTTGTTTCGGATATTCACGGACACTGTACTCTGCTTAAAGAGGCGCTTAGTAAGGCGGGATTCAACAGCGATAACCCCGAACATTTACTAATTTGCTGCGGAGACTATTTTGACAGAGGAAAGGAAAACGTGGAAGTTTTAAAGTTTTTTGAAAGATTAACACATAAGGTTTTGCTTAGAGGCAACCACGAAGATCTTTTGCTTAAACTTTTGCAAACGGGTAAAGTCCTTGCGCATAATTACATAAACGGAACAATGATAACTCTTGAAAACTTTTTAGGAAAGTATTCTATTGATCCCATAGACGATACCATAGATTTTTCGGGCAAGACACGAATCGTTGACAGGGTTTGTGAGTTTATTGCCGAAACGGTAAATTATTTTGAGACCGAAAATTATGTCTTCGTTCACGGTTGGTTGCCGGAAAATGCAGAAACCTTTGAGAAACGTCAAAAAGTCGCTGATAATGCTTGGGAACAGGCAAGATGGATCAAATGGACCGAAAGGTACGATGGTTCAAAACCTCTTGCGGAAAAAACTCTCGTTTGCGGCCATATGCCAACCTTTTATGCGAACAAGTTCGATGCCGCTCGTTTGGAAGATAATGCGGATATTTTTTACGGAAACGGCATCATTGCTATAGATGCCGGAACCTTTGATACAAAGCAGGTAAACGTGCTTGTGTTAGAGGATGATTTGGCGGAGTGATAAGATATGCTTGGTGCGATAATTGGAGATATCGTCGGCTCGGTCTATGAGTTTGAGTCGGACAAGACGAAAGATTTTGAACTTTTTACTGAAGAAAGTCGCCTCACGGATGACAGTATGATGACGATTGCCGTAGGTTGTGCTTGTGCAAAAGCTGATCTGAGCGATGAAGAGGATTTTAAATCTTGGGTGATCTACTATATGAGAAAAATCGGACGTGAGTTTCCTTCTGCCGGATATGGACACCACTTTTTCAGATGGATCAAAAGCGATTTTATGGGTGCATACAACAGTTACGGTAATGGCTCGGCTATGAGAGTATCGCCTGTGGCTTGGATGGCACAAAGTCTTGAAGAGGCAGAAAAACTTGCCAAATGGAGTGCAGAGGTTACGCATAATCATCCGGAGGGTGTAAAGGGTGCACAGGCGGTGGCGGCGGCAATCTATCTTGCAAGAATCGGCAAATCAAAATCAGAAATCAAAGAATATATAGAGCAAAACTATTATGTAATCAATTTTACACTTGATGAGATTCGCCCGACTTATGAGTTTGACGTAACCTGTCAAGGCAGTGTTCCGCAGGCGATTTTGTGCTTTTTAGAATCTGCGGATTTTGAAGATGCTGTACGAAATGCAGTTTCTCTTGGCGGTGACGGTGATACACAGGCTGCAATGGCGGGGGCCATTGCCGAGGCGTATTACGGGATACCCTCAAACATAAAGGAAACGAGCCTTGAATATATCAAGGGGGCGGTCAAAGACTATTGCAATATTTATATGAAATATATGGGGATGGATCCGATCAAGTGAATTTCAAAGTTTAGACAAACTACAATCATTCTGACATATAAAAAGGTTGGCTATCAAAAACGATAGCCAACTTTTTTTATATAGCTGTGCTTGATCTCCACAAAAACTCGAACTCTTTTTGATACATATCGTAATATTTTGAAAATGTACTGAGTTCGTGTTCAAAGGAATTTTCAAGATTTAGATTTTTGTATACATAATACTTAATGTGCATTCTGTCATAGGTGTTTCCGTTGGAATCTTCATTGAATTTAAAGTTGTGGTACACTCTTAAAAGCGGAACGGAGGTAGCTCTTACTTCGATCACGTCGGAGTGCTCCTTCATAAATTTTTTCCAACGTTTTTGAAGCTCTTTGAATGAAAAGTAAATGGCATCGTCATCTCTCATATGCTTAGCAATACTTTCTGCCGCTTTGGGAGTGTTGATCAATATACGGGTCGGAATTTTTCGTTTCATGATTTCATTTAAAATGTCTTTATTTGTTCCGGATCTCAACCATGCGCCACCGCCGTGAAATGCCATGTCTATCCCTCTAATGGGATGGGAAGAATCGTTAAGATTATTTTTAAAGAAATCGGCTGTGGTGATCAGCGGCCTTACAGGGTTTGCGTTAACAAGTGCGGCATCACACAGCTTATCCAAATCAGAATCAAGAGCCGTATCCTTGTGCATTTTCACCCCTTGAGAAGCAAGCACTGTTTTTAGTGATTTGGGTAAGGCGGCCTTTATATCTTTCATATCGAATTCTTCACAAAAAACGGGGATAAAGTTCATATTTGGTGTAGCAGTTGCCCATTCGGATTCCTTTCGCAACCAATCTTCCTTATTATCTGCACAATCGAGGTCGCCGGGAAAAAGAACCAATATAAAATTGCGGCTTTTCTCCACCGCCGACTTGATCTGAGGCTCATATTGACCGCGTTTTAAATGCTTGTCCATATAAACCGAATATCCGTTTTGAACAAGCTTATCGTAAATAACTTGTGCCATATAGAAGCCTGTCTGATGTTTGTAACTTATAAATGCATCGTAATTATCGGTAGTTATTTTTTCTGCCTTGCTCATAAGATCCTCCTTGGCAAATTAACGTTTGAAGTGTCGCTCGGATTCGGATCATACATTACCAGCCTGCCTTGGAAAGCTCGTTTGCTCTTTTAATGATTTGGGGGATTTCCACCACAAGCTTTTCATCGTATTCTTTGAAATCGCTCTTTTTTAAATATAATTTCTTTTGCAGTTGGTTATATTGTTGCTGCAATGTGTCTAAGTCGGTCCAGCTTGTAATACAAGGGTGAAGTTTTGCAGCTTCGTCTTTATGTGAACGGGTATATGGCGCATATTTTTTCACCGTTTCAATGTCCACGCTTCTAAACCCTTCACTGCGCATAAAAGCGTTCCATCTTTCATGCTCGTTCCTTGTCAATGCTTCTTTGTTCTTATTTATCTTTTCTTCAAAATCAGCAAGCTCATTTTCTTGCGGAAGAGGTGAAGCTGTGGATATATTTATGCTCTTAAGTTTTGAAGGTATATGTAGTGCTGCAGCCATAGAAGATCTGCGTGAATATTCCGAAGTATAGAAATCGTATAAAGCCTTTTGGTATTCAAAACTGGACTTGGGTTTATCAAGTGCCCGGTTGTAGCACAGATGTACGGCAAACGCCAAACTTTCAAGCTGTGAATTGAAGAGAGTTTCGTTTGAGAACATAGAGCTGGTTGTTCCGAATAGGTGAATCTTACGTTCAAATAGGAAAGGGCCCTTTTCTTCAAAATTCTCTGACTTCATCATTTTGCGAATTCGGGTGAATATCGGCGGAGTGTAGCCCGTATAGTTTCGACGAAGAATACGGTATATATTTTCTGCAGCGGAAATATTCAGTTCATCTGAACCGGTAGCAACGCAAACGAAGGTAGCATCAGAACAGTCAATGATCTTCTTTTCAAAATCTTTGCTGTTGATATCCACGTCATTCTCAAATTCAATGGTATACTTTTCCATTTCAGGATACTGAGAATAAAATTCTTCTTTGATCTTATTTGCTTTTTTATCTAATACACGAATTTTTAGAGTATATCCATCTATTTGTCCGCACCATGCAACCGTTTTAAGCATCTGCGTTCCAAGTCTTCCGCAACCCACGAGTAAAACACAAATATCTTTTCTGCCGTCGGGAAGGTCGTACAGAGGATGATTGAAAATAAGGTTGTTGCAAAACAAGGCTATTTCATCTACAAAACGTATTTTTAAAGGTTCTTCCTGCCATTGGGTTACAAGATGGTTCTTGTGATATCCCAAACCCTTGTTGGAGGCAACGGTTTCTTTTTTGCCCTCGTCGTTTGTTTTTTCTTCGGGGTAATATAGGGTTATATTGTACGCTTTGAAACCGTCATTTAATTCTGCGGTATTCCAATCAGAAGAATATGTTTCAAAAGCATTTCCCTTTAATTTGTGGGAATATTCTTCTTTAAAGGCAGCGAATTTATGATCCGTTTTGGAAACATTAAAGAACACGATTTTCGTATTAGGTGCCGTGTTGAGTATTTCAATCGCTTTTTCTATCAGCTTTTCGTGCGTGCTTTCAAAAACAGCACAGGGCTTTTTGGATATCATAGATTCTATAACTTCAATGTTAGTGCCGCTTTGAGCAAAAGTATTCACTGTGATATCGTGCTTTTTTAGTCTTTCTTTTTTGGCAATAATGTCTTCGGTCAATTCAATATTCTTGTCTTCGTTTTCACTTATGAAGTAGAATTCATAATTTTTAAAGAATAATTTTAGATTTTTGCAAGATCCGTGAAGAACGATACCGCCGAGTTTTTTGGCTTCTTCCAGCAAATTCTTGTCTGCATCTTTGCCGTTACAAAAAACGAGTGTTTTTTTGCCGTCGGTATTTTTTACTCCCTTAGCAAGTTCTACTGAGTTTACATTGATTTCAGAAAAAACGTAATGCTTTGGTGTCCACGAAAAGAAATATCTTATTTTTTCGCCAAAATCTCCTACGAACGATAAAATTAAACTTGATGCTAAGATCGGTGCGAAGAAATACATTATGTAGTTAACGCAAATATAGACGGTTTTAAGAATGCCGCTTAATGCAACGGTTTCCAATTGAGCAATGTCTTGCCTGCCTCCCAGTGCCTTAAAGCTGTAAAGCAAGGAAGAAAGAATTGAAAAAAGAACGGGGCTTTCAACCGTTTTGTCTTCTTTCACCCAAACAGTCGGCAACACCATAAAAAAGGTTGCAAAGAAAACACCGAGTAAAACGCAGGATATCCATTTGCTCACACCGTTTCGGTTTTTTACTGCACAAATTATTGCAATAATAAAAAGGATAAATGCTATTGTAATGCTTATAAATTCAAACATAGTTACACTTCCTTTTATTTAGTGGATCTTTTTGATGTTTCATATGATCAAATTGCATATATAAAGGCAAGGGCAAATTTTAAAAGATAATTTGTTATAAAATCAAAGATCTTATGTCAAAACTTGTCAGTCTCGACTTTCCTTCACCGTTATAAGTATAGCATAGGAATGAAAAAAAAGCAAGATTTGTGCCGAGGGAAAAGAAAATCGGGGACACGGACCGATCCGCATCCCCAACGTTCTCAAAAGGCTTGTCAGCCCTTCATGTTCTGCTCGGCGCTCTGGATGAGCTTCTTAACCATCTGGCCGCCGATGCTTCCTGCCTGCTTTGCAGTCAGGTCGCCGTTGTAGCCCTGCTTCAGGTTCACGCCAACTTCGGTGGCAGCTTCCATCTTGAAGCGGTTGAGAGCTTCCTTAGCTTCGGGTACAAGAGATTTTCTCATAGTTTCTTGTTTCTCCTTGAAATCAATTTCTGTCCTGTCAATGCTGTTGCATTGATCTGCCCGTGTCAGCGTTTTGCTGTTCTTTCGGGCTCGGTTATAGTTTGTCTTGAAAATCGGTTTTTATCACTTTTTTTCGTTGGAAATTTCTGTTTCGTTCGCTCTTGACGATTTGCCGCATTTGGGGTATACTTTTTTCGGGAGGGATCGCATGGAAAAAGACCTTTATACCCATTTAAAAGAGTATCACGAAAAAAACACCGTTCGGATGCATATGCCCGGTCATAAACAAAAGGGAGAACGGGATCCCTTGTGGGGCAAGATCACCTCCCTTGATCTCACCGAAATTGAAGGGATGGACGATCTTCACGCCCCCGAGGGGATTCTGAAGGAAGCCATGGAGCGGGCGGCGCGCCTGTGGGGAGCGGAGGAATCCTTCTTCCTGGTGGGGAGCGCCACCGCGGGGATCCTTGCGGGAGTCGCCGCCGTTTTGCAATCTTCGGGCAAGGAGATCCTTGTGGCGCGCAATTGCCATAAATCCGTGTATCACGCCTGTGAGCTGATGCAGGCCAAGCCCCGTTACCTTTTACCGCCATGGGATGAAAACCGAGGGGTGTTTCTCAGCGTTACGCCCGAAAGCGTGGAGGAAGCGCTGACGCGCTTTCCCCGGGTGGCCATGGTGGTCATCACTTCTCCCACCTACGAGGGTGTGATCAGTGACGTGGCAGGCATTGCCCGTGTTTGCCGCAAAAAGGGCGCGGTGCTGATGGTAGACGAGGCCCACGGCGCCCACTTGGATCTTGGGGGCGTGTTCGGGGGAGGAGCGGTGAAGGCAGGAGCCGATCTTGTGGTGCAGAGCCTTCACAAAACCCTGCCCGCCCTCACCCAGACGGCGGTGTTGCACCGTTGTTCGGAGCGGGTGGATGCTTTTCAACTGCGCCGCCGCTTGCAAATGTTTCAAACCAGCTCTCCGTCTTATCTTCTGATGGCCAGTATGGATCGTTGCGTGAGGCAAATGGAGAGGGAAGGAAAAGAATTGCTGAGCCGCTGGCGGGACAATTTGGCTTTTTTGCGCCAAGAGCTTTTGGCTTTGAGTGCTTTGGAGGTCTTGACCCCCGGGGAGGGAATGTTTGCCTTTGATCCCACCAAGATCACTCTGAAAAGCAAAGATCCCCGTTGCTCGGGAAAGGAATTGGAGCGTGCGCTTTCACGGCACGGCGTGGTGGCGGAAATGAGCCTTTGGCAAAACTGTTTATTGTACACGGGTGCCATGACCGACCGAGAGG
This sequence comes from Eubacteriales bacterium, assembly GCA_045576375.1. Classification (GTDB taxonomy): domain Bacteria; phylum Bacillota; class Clostridia; order Oscillospirales; family SIG627; genus SIG685. The sequence goes on along the minus strand of JAZNGI010000044.1, from coordinate 9,905 downwards.
ACGTTTTGCGAACCTGTGCCGCTCTTTTTGAAATCGACTCTCAAATGAAAGCGGGAGAGCTTTCCCTCTTTTCCTATTGCCCGTGTTTGCCCCAAACGGCGTTGGAGCCGTCCCTTGCTCTCGGCCTTCCTTGGGAGGAAGTGGAGTGGAGGCAGGCCCGGGGTCGCGTCAGCGCAGACTATCTTTGGGCCTATCCTCCGGGGATCCCCGTGATCTGCCCGGGAGAGATCTTTAGCCCCCGGGAGCTTTGTGCCCTTGAGAGCCTTTGGGAGGGCGGCAAAAAAACGGTTTCTTCCCTGGGGTGTCCCCCGGGGAGGCTGAGAGTGGTGAAAAAGTCGTTGGAACACCACGTTTTTTCTTGAATTATCTTGACAATCCGTTTCATTTAGTGTACACTATTAAAAGAATCCGTATGTTCGAATTTGCAAAGTTATATAAAGGAGAAAATAACCATGAAGAGAATTCAAACCTTGGACACCAGAGATCTCAACAAGAGCGTGAAGAACGGCGGTTGCGGCGAGTGCCAGACTTCCTGCCAGTCTGCTTGCAAAACCTCCTGCGGCGTTGCCAATCAGCAGTGCGAAAACAAGAAGGCCTAAGTCCGAACTTGAAAAGCCGCCTGCCTTTCGGGGCAAGCGGCATTTTGTTTTTGAAAGGATAGCTCTATGATCCATCAGTATAAGCTCAACGGCTATAATATCGTGCTGGACGTGTACAGCGGGAGCGTCCACACCGTGGACGATGTGGCCTACGATATCATTGCCCTCGTGGATAAAAATACCCCGAAGGAGCAGATCGTTTCCCAAATTCTTTCCCGCTATTCTCATTTGGAGGACGTGGACGAAAAAGAGGTTCTTGCTTGCTTGGAGGACGTGGAAGCGTTGAGGGAGCAGGGAAAGCTCTTTTCTCCCGACCGTTTTTCCCACAAGGCCTCCGAATTGAAAAATAAAAATAACGACATTAAGGCCCTGTGTCTTCACGTGGCCCACACCTGCAATCTCAACTGCAACTATTGCTTTGCCAGCCAGGGAAAGTATCACGGGGACCGTTCCTTGATGAGCTTCGAGGTGGGAAAACGCGCTCTGGACTTTTTGGTGGAGAATTCAGGGAGCCGCAGAAACTTAGAGGTGGACTTTTTCGGCGGAGAACCTCTGATGAATTGGGACGTGGTGAAGCGCTTGGTGAATTACGCCCGCTCCATTGAAAAGGAAAAGGAGAAGAATTTCCGCTTCACTCTCACCACCAACGGCATTTTGGTGGACGATGAGGTGATCGATTTTTGCAACCGCGAAATGCACAACGTGGTGTTGAGTCTGGACGGCAGACCCGAGATCCACGACCGTCTGCGCAAGGACATCAGCGGCAGAGGCAGCTATGAGCGCATCCTTCCCAAGTTTCGCCGCTTTGCCGAAAGCCGCAACCAGGAAGGATATTATATGCGGGGCACCTTCACCCATCACAACACCGATTTCACCAAGGATATTTTCCACATGGCCGATCTTGGCTTCACCCAACTGAGCATGGAGCCCGTGGTTTGCGATCCCAAGGATGAATATGCACTCACCCAAGAGGATCTGCCCGTTCTGTTCGAGCAATATGAGATCCTGGCCAAGGAAATGCTCAAACGGGAGAAGGAGGGACGGCCCTTCACCTTCTATCATTACATGATCGACCTGAGCCACGGCCCTTGCATCTACAAGCGTCTGTCGGGCTGCGGTTCGGGCACGGAGTATCTGGCGGTAACGCCCTGGGGCGATCTGTATCCCTGCCACCAGTTTGTGGGAGACGAGGCCTACAAGATGGGCAACGTGTTTGACGGGGTGACAGCCCTTGATCTGCAGGATCGCTTCCGTCAGTGCAACGTTTGCTCCCGCAGGGAGTGCGACGATTGTTGGGCCAAGCTCTATTGTTCGGGGGGCTGTGCCGCCAACGCCTACCACGCGGGGGGCGACATCACCGCCGTTTACGAATACGGCTGTCAGCTGTTTCGCAAGCGGATGGAATGCGCCATTATGCTCCAGGTGGCAAAACTCAGCAAAGAATAAGGCAAAAGGTGCCCCAAAAGGAGACACTTCGTAAAGAAGTTGTCTCCTTTTTTCTATGCAAAGAGAAAATGATATTTTCGAATTTTGAAAGTGTCATGGTGGGTTACATACTTTGAGAAAGGTAACTACTTGCATTTTCCTCTTTTCGGCTGAATATACATTAGCAAGACGTGTCGGGAGGGACGAAAATGACTGACAGGAAGGGTCAAACGGATCAAAGAAGGGGGCTTTCCCGGGGAGAAGTGTTGCGCTCCCGAAAGCTTCACGGGGAAAACCGCTTGGAGGAACGAAAAAAGAAAACCTTTTTCAAAGTATTTCTTTCTTCCTTTTCCGATCCCATCATTCGAATCCTGGTGGGGGCGGTTCTTGCCAACGTGCTGATCTGCGGAAAAAACACCGATCTTGCGGAAACCATAGGGATCTTGGCGGCAATCCTCATTGCCACCGTGGTTTCCGCCGTGTCGGAAATGGGGAGCGAAAACGCCTTTGAAAAGCTCAAGGAATCCTCTCGGGGGCTGCACTGTCGGGTGCGGCGGGAGGGGGCCTTGTTCAGTATCCCCGCGGAAGAGGTGGTGGTGGGAGATCTGGTGGTGCTGGGAGCGGGGGATCGGATTCCCGCCGACGGCGTTCTGTCAGAGGGAAGCCTGCGGGTGGATCAGAGTGCCCTCAACGGCGAAAGTGCCGAAGCGCTCAAGCGCCCCTCCCTTCGGGAAGGACCTCGGGATCTTGCGGGGGAGAATCAACTGTTTTGCGGGAGCACGGTTTGCTCTGGTGAGGGTGTAATGACGGTGCATCGGGTGGGAGGAGCCACTCTTTACGGGCAGATCGCCCGTGAGGTCCAGCAGGAAAGTCCCATGAGTCCCATGAAGTTTCGCCTGCGAAAGCTGGCGGGCACCGTGAGCATCCTGGGATATATAGCCGCGGCGTTGGTGGCGGGAGTGTATCTCGTGGGGGCGTTTTGGTCGGCCCCTCAGCTTCTTGCTCAAAAGGGGATGCTTTGGAAGACCCTGTTGGATGCGCTGACTCTTGCCATCACCATCCTGGTGGTGGCGGTTCCCGAGGGTCTGCCCATGATGATCACGGTGGTGCTTTCCTCCAATATGAAGCGGATGCTTAAGGATAAGGTGCTGGTGAGAAAGCCCGTGGGCATTGAAACGGCGGGAAGCCTGAATCTCTTGCTTACCGATAAAACGGGAACGCTGACCCAAGGGAAGATGAGTCTTACGGGCATGATCCTTTCCGGGGGCGAGGTGTTGGAACATCGAGAGCTGAAGCGCCGCGGCGTGCTGTGGGAGCGCCTGCGCCTCAGTGCCTTTTTTGACACTGCCGCCTCCGTCAGTGCTCGGGGTGAGGTGCTGGGAAGCACCGCCACTGACCGTGCCATTCTGGAAGCGGTGCTTCCCATGGAAAGCTATCCCTCCCAAAGTGTAAAGGCAAAGCTTCCTTTCTCCGGAGAGAACAAATTTTCCGCCGCCTGGCTTGCCGACGGCACCGTGTTTGTGAAGGGTGCGCCCGAGCGCCTTTTGCCCAGGATCACCAAAGCCTACGATTCCCAAGGGAGGATCCAACCCTTTCGGGGGCGGGACGCTCTGTTGCGCCAATGGAAGGAGCAGGCTTCCCGAGGGGTGCGGGTGGTGCTTGCCGCGGAGGGAAGGGGAGGAGTCCCCGGAAAGAAGATTCCCGAGGAACTGACGCTTCTGGGCTTGCTCTTGCTTTCCGATCCTCTCCGTCCCGAGGCAAGAGAAGCGGTGAACACGGTGCGGGGCGCGGGCGTGGGAGTAATTATGGTCACGGGAGACAATCCCGACACCGCCTGTGCCATTGCCCGCTCCTGCTCCATTCTGCGGGGGGAGGAAGGAGAAACGGTGCTTACGGGAGACCGCCTGGATGAGATGAGCGACGGAGAGCTGAAGAGGATATTGCCCAAGCTTCGGGTGGTGGCCAGAGCCGTTCCCTCCCATAAAAGCCGTCTGGTGCGTCTTGCCCAGGAGAAGGGCATGGTGGTGGGAATGACGGGAGACGGCATCAACGACGCGGCGGCTCTGAAAAAAGCGGACGTGGGCTTTGCCATGGGCTCCGCCAGCGACGTTGCCAAGGAGGCGGGAGACATTGTGATCACCGACGACCGCTTTGCCTCCCTGGTGAAGGCGGTGCTCTATGGAAGAACCCTCTTCAAAAGCATCCGAAAATTCGTGATGTTTCAGTTCACCATGAACATCTGCGCCGTGGGGGTGAGCCTTCTGGGCCCCTTGATGGGCATTCCCCAGCCGGTGACCGTTCTTCAAATGCTTTGGGTGAATCTCATTATGGACACTTTGGGCGGCTTGGCCTTTGCGGGGGAAGCGGCAATGAACTTCTATCTGCGGGAGCCCCCCAAGCGAAGAGATGAGCCCATTCTCAACCGAAGTATGGCGCGCAAGATCCTGGTGGCGGGGTTGGGCACCCTTTCGGTGTGCCTGTGCTTTCTCAAAAGCGAGAGCGTGAGGGAGTTTTACGATTACTATCGGGATCCCGCTCCCTTTCTCACTGCCTTCTTCGTCACCTTCATCTTTGCGGGAATCGCCAATTGCTTTTTAATGCGAAGTGCGCGCTTGCGGCTGTTTGAAGGCATCACCAAAAACCGATTTTTTATTCTCATAATGCTTTTCATCGCCGTGGTGCAAATGATCTTCGTTTATTTCGGCGGTCCCCTCTTGCGCACGGTGCCGTTGAATCTCGGACAGTTGGGCTTTGCCCTGCTGTTCAGCCTGGCGGTGGTGGCCGTGAATCTGGTTGCCGAGGCGTTTTTCAAGCTGATGGGGGCAAAAACGGGAGTGTAAAAGAAAAAAGACCGCCTTCCTTCCCAAAAGGGAAAAAAGACGGTCTTTTTCGTTTGTTGCGGATTACTCAGCCTTGGGAGCATACACGGGACATACGCCTGCGCATGCACCGCATTCGATGCACTGATCCTTGTCGATCACGCACTTGTCGTCCTTCATGCTGATGCAACCAACGGGACATTCGTCGATGCAAGCCTGGCAAGCGATGCATTCGTCGCTAATGATGTATGCCATTTAAAACACCTCCTATCATGGGGTTATCACACCGCATATCAGCGGCTGTTCGCTGCGGGTGAAGGGAGCCGGGAAAACGGTTTTCTCCCGGAACGCCCTCATTATATCACAGGGAAAGAAAAAAATCAATTGTTTTTTTCTTCCGCAACGGATCCTTCTTCATTTTTGCCGTGAGAACGGCGGGAGGCCTTGCCCAAAACCTGCAACTGATCCCGATGGTATTCGGTGGGAGCCAGGTCGGGCTTGCTGTCCAAGCGCACCTTGCAGGTGCCCTTCAGCACGTTGTTTTCCGTCACCACGCCCCGTCCGTCGGGAGTCATCACCAAGGTGTCCGTCCGCGGGGTCTTTTTGGATTCCTGCTCGTATACTTCGTTTTCGTAACGCAAGCAACACATCAAGCGGCCGCAGGTGCCGGAGATCTTCACGGAATTCAGAGAGAGATTCTGCTCCTTTGCCATCTTAATGGAGACCTGCTGGAAATCGTCCAGGAAGGTTTTGCAGCAGAAGGGACGTCCGCAAACGCCTAAGCCCCCGATCTGCTTTGCCTCGTCTCTCACGCCGATCTGGCGAAGCTCAATGCGGGTCTTGAACACCGTGGCAAGATCCTTCACAAAATCGCGAAAGTCCACTCTGCCCTCGGCGGTGAAATAGAAGATCAGCTTTTGGGAATCAAAGGTGTATTCCACGTCCACCAGAGTCATTTCCAGCTTGTGAGCCTTCAGCTTCTTTTCCCAGATCTCCTTGGCTTGCTCTTCTTGCTTTCTTAACTGCTCTGCCTTTTTCAGATCCTGCTCGTTGGCGATCCTCACCAGCTTCTTCAAAGGAGAGGTCAGAGAGGCTTGGCTGATCTGACGGTTGCTCACGGCCACCTTTCCGCATTCTATGCCGCGGGAGGTCTCCACGATCACGCTTTGGCCCTTTTCCAGCTGAGTGTTTTGGGGATCAAAATAGTAGATCTTGCCGGATTCCTTAAAGCGCACGCCCACGATGGTCACTTTAGGCGCATCCTCTGCGGGCTTTTCCTGTTCCAGAGCGCATCCCTCACAGCTTTCGCAGACGCCGAGGCAAGGGGCAAGTTCTTCTGCGGAAGGGACGATCAGGCCCTCCTCGTCTTGCAGGGGAAGCTCTTCGGGAGCAAGGTGCTCTTGAGATGCCTGAGATTGCTCTCGGTTTTTGCGGGGTCTGTTCTTGTGATAAGGCTTTTTATTTCTTTTGGGGAAGGGTCGGTTCTTCTGATTCTTCTCGCCCGATTCCTCCGTGCTTGCCCGAGCCGCGGCAGGCTTTTCCTCCTTGGGCGCAGAAGGCGGCACGTTTGCCGCTTCCTTTACCGTGGGAGTCACCCCCTTGGGAGGGGCAAAACTGCGGCGCCGCTTTCGGGAGGGAAAGCGGGGCTTGGAAGAGGAGGGAACGGATTTTTTTTCTTCATTCGGCATATTTTATGCTCCTGCAAACCTTAGTTTGTTTTTTCGTAAAGATTGTCGGGAATGGACACCAAACGGATGTCCGCGCCCACCTTGCGAAGCTTCTCAATGAGATTCTCGTAGCCCCGTTGAATGTGGAAGATCTCGTCGATCTCCGTTCTTCCCTTGGCCGCAAGGCCTGCAATCACCATGGCGGCGCCGGCTCGCAGATCCAGGGCTCTCACGGGGGCGGCAGTGAGGCATTCCACCCCGTCTACCGTGGCAACTCTGCCTTCCACCTTGATCTTCGCGCCCATTCGCTTCAATTCCTCCACGTAGCGGAAACGGTTCTCCCAAACGCTTTCGGTGAGATGGCTGGTTCCGTTGGCAAGGCAAAGCAAAACGCACATTTGGGGATTCATATCCGTGGGGAAGCCGGGATAGGGCTGAGTTTTGATTTTACAGCCCTTCAAAGGGCCTTTTCTGCTGACGGTGATGGCTTCGTCCTCCTCGGTGAGAACCACGCCCATCTCCTCCAGCTTGGCGGTCACAGAGTCCAGATGCTTGGGGATAAGGTTGGTGACCTTCAGCTTTCCGCCCGTGGCGGCGCCGATGATCAGATAGGTGCCCGCTTCGATCATATCGGGAATGATCGCGTAGGAAACGCCGTGAAGATGCTTCACGCCGCGAATCTTAATGGTGTCGGTTCCCGCGCCGCTGATGTCTGCGCCGCAGGCGTTGAGAAAGTTGGCTGTGTCCACCACGTGGGGCTCGTGCGCTGCGTTTTCGATCACCGTTACGCCTTGCGCCTTCACGGCGGCAAGCATCACGTTAATGGTGGCGCCCACACTCACCACGTCCATATACACCGAGGCGCCCTTCAGGCCCTGAGAAGCATCGGCAACGATTCGGTCTTTTTCCACCGTTACCTTAGCGCCCAGCGCTTCAAAGCCCTTGACGTGCTGGTCGATGGGGCGGGTTCCGAAGTCGCATCCGCCGGGGCAGCCCACGGTGGCGGTTTTGCACCGTCCCAGCAAAGCTCCCACCAAATAATAGGAGGCGCGCATTTTCCGCGCCAATTCCATCGGCACCAGATCGGGGCGGAGGAAGGTGGAGTCCAGTTCTGCGGTGGTGGGATTTATGTAGCGGATCTTCACGCCCATGCGGCGAAGGATCTCTAAAGAGATGGTAACGTCGCTGATCTGAGGAAGATTTTCGATCACGCATTTGTCTTCCGTCAGAATGGCTCCCAGAATAATGGCAACAGCGGCGTTTTTCATACCGGAAACGGTGATCTCCCCGTGCAGGGGCTTTCCTCCGGAAATGATGATTCTTTCCATGATTCCCGTTGTCCTTTCAATGGAGTAATCTATAAAAAGTGGATAGTATTCCTTGATTATAAAACGAATTATATCATATTTTTGCGGTTTTGAAAAGAGCTTTTCACAAAAAAACTTTTCTCCTTCGTTTTTTTGTGTCTTCCCGCCCTCCGAAAAAGGCTTTGCGAGGTTAGTATATGCAGAAAACGAAAGTTTGACTCTCAAAGAAAAATCACAAAAAGCCTCGTTTTTTGCTTTTGCCAAAGCCGGGGAGGGTGGGGAAGCGCGCCGCAGATCTCAAACAAAATCTTTGTGCCGATTTCTTTTGACAAATCGGTGAAATTATGGTATACTGAAAAAAGAAAACTACGATTGAGGAACGGAGAGAAGACCATGAAGATCATTTTTGCCATTATCAACAACGACGATGCGCCCATCGTGGCAAATCAGTTGACCCGCGCAGGGATCAACGTGACCAAAATGGCATCCACCGGCGGATTTCTGATGAGAGGCAATTCCACCTTCATTTCCGGTGTGGAGGACGAGAGAGTGGACGAAGCCATCGACATTATCAAGCAATTCAGCCAGCGCAGAAGCCAGGTTCCTTCCATTGACTACAATTATTATCAGGATAAAACGGGCATCCCTTCTCAAATCAGCGTGGGCGGTGCCACCATCTTCGTGGTAGACGTGGAGCGCTACGAAAGAGCCTGATGAATCGCAATCAGCCGTTAAAGGAGCGTTTTTTGGCCGCCGTCAGAGAGCGGCGGGTCGCTTCCGCGTATATCATTGAAGGCGCCGAGGGGCTGGGAAAGCTTTCCCTTGCCCGCTGGTTTGCCGCCACCTTGTGTTGCCTGTCTCCCAAGGAGGACGGGGCAAGCTGCGGGCGTTGCAGGGTCTGTTCTCAGATTTTGGAGGGGCAGTTTATTGACGTAAGCGAGATCCGTCCCGAAAGCCCGGACAAAGCCATTTTGGTGGAAAGCATCCGCGGCGTGGTGAGCGACGTGAGTCTGTTGCCCTCGGAAGCGGATTGGCGTGTGTTTATCATTGAACACAGCGAGAAAATGAACGCCGCCGCTCAGAACGCTTTGCTGAAAAGCATGGAGGAGCCTCCCGCGGGGGTGGTGTTCGTGTTGCTCACCGAGGACAAGCAAGCTCTGCTGCCCACAGTGCTCTCCCGCGGGGTGCTGTTTCGTGCCGTGCCTCTGCCTGCGAAAGCGTTGGAGCAAGCCCTTCGGGAAAGTTATCCTTCGGAATCCCCGGGAAAAATCGCCTCGGCGGCGGTTCTTGCCGCGGGCTCCTTGGGAAAGGCAAAGCAAATTTTGGAGGGCGGGGAACTGTTGCGGCTTTGTGAGCGCGCGGCAGACTATTTGGAGGCAGTGAGCGAGAGCAGCGGATTCACTGCCTTGAGCGTGATCCTTCCCCCTGCCAATCAAACCAGACAAAGCCTGTCGGCCTTTCTGCCTCTGCTGAAGCTTGGCCTGCGGGACGTTTTGCTCTGTCAGAGTGTAAAAGACGGATTTTCTCCCCGTGTGTTTGAAGATGCCGGCCGTTTGCGCCGTGTGGCTGTGGGGATTTCTCCGAAAAAGGCGGCCGCTCTGTTTTGTCGCACGGAGGAGCTTCTTTCCCGCTTGAGCTTGAATGTGAACAGCTTTGCCGCGGTCAGCGCGCTGAACCTTCTTGCCTGTAGCAAACAATGAGACGATTCCCCCCTCAGCGGATGCCGAGGGGGGACGGTTTATTATTTCATTTTTGCGCAGGCTTCCAAAAGATCCACGGCGCCTTCCACCCCGAAGGTGGCGGTATTGATGCACAAATCGTAGTTACAGGCCGCGCCCCACTTGTGATCGGAATAAAATCCCGTGAACGACGCTCTTTGCTTATCCTTCTTGCGGATGAGTTTTTCCGCTTCCCCTTCGCTGACCTTGTCTGTGGCCGCGATACGTTGGATACGGTGAGCAAGAGGAGCGGTAACGAACACTCGGAGCAATCGGGGATGCTCTCGGAGAATGTAATCCGCGGCTCTGCCCACGATGATGCAGGATTCCCGCTGAGCCAGATCCTTGATGACCTTGGTCTGCTCGGTAA
>JAZNGI010000043.1:0-26391 GCA_045576375.1 Eubacteriales bacterium | reverse complement strand
GAAGGGAGGAGTAAAACACTCCTCCCTAAAAACTTGTTCCCCAACTGTATAAAATGAAAATTTTATATAGTTGGGGAAAGGGGCTGGAAAAAATACCGTTCAGCGTTTTATGAAAAACTCCTCATACCAAATAATAAAGGTATAGACCGTCCAGATCTTTTTCATATGATGAGCGCCGTTTTTATGCTCATCCAAAAGCTTATTGATGGTATCGACGTTAAAAAATTCTTTTGCAGTTTCACTGTTGAATTTTTCTTTTACCAGGTTATAATATTTTTCTTCTCTAAGCAATCGATCCAGCGGAACCGGAAATCCCTTCTTTTTCATCTTTGCGGTTCTTTCCGGCAGATATTTCTCTGCAGCTTTTCTAAGAGCTATTTTGGAGCTTGTTCCGTCGGTTCTGTATCTTGCCGGGATACCCATTGCCGTTTCCAATACCAAACGGTCTAAAAACGGCACCCGTAGCTCCAAGGAATTAGCCATACTCATCTTGTCCGCTTTTTGAAGAATATCAAACGCCATCCAAATATGAATGTCGGCGTACTGGGTTTGTGAGATTTGGTCTAAGTTCACAACCTTATCAAAAATCGGTTTTGAGAGCATTTCCGGCGCCTCGCACTTGATATCATCTTTCAACACGGCTTGGCGTTCTTTTTTGTTAAAAACATAGTTATTTCTCAAATAGCGCTGCCATGGCTCTTGGGAACCCGCAACCAGGAAGTGCTTTCCTTTAAACTCGGGCATAACGGATGCAACGGCGCCAAGCGCCTTACGAATCACCTTGGGAATCCGCGCATACTTCATCATTTGCGCTTCCGCTAAATATAACGGATATCCGCCGAACAATTCGTCTGCTCCTTCGCCGGAGAGAACGACTTTTACACGTGTGGCTGCTTTTTGAGCAAGGAAAAACAGAGGGATCTCCGAAGGATTTGGAAGCGGTTCATCCATAAAATACTGGATTTTATCATTGTGAGAAAAGAACATCTCATCTTCCATCACGATGGCTGTGTTAGGAAGGCCGACTGCGTCGGCAAACACCTTTGCATCTTCCAGTTCGCTTAGATTAGTATTATCATACCCGATGGAAAACGTTTTCACAGGAGAAGCTTGTCCGTTGATCAGATCAAAGCGCTCACTTACTTTTTTTGCAACGATGGAAGAATCCACACCGCTGGATAAGAAGCAGCCCACTTCTACGTCGCTGATTCGGTGCCGTTCCACGGAATCGGTTAAACATTGATCGATTGTGTTTGCCCATTCCTCCAGGCTCTTACTCTCATTAATATCAAATCGGACGGCGTAGTACTGCTCTATCTGCATTTCCCCGTTCTGATAAGTAAACCGATGCCCTCCGGGAAGCTTATAAACGTTAGTAAAAAACGTTTCGTTGGTGGGAATGTATTCAAAGCTTAAATAGGTTGGCAGGTGCTTTTTGTTGAGCTGTTTTTTGAAATCCGGATGAGGCAGGAAGGCCTTAATCTCGCTGGCAAATAGGAAGACGTCCTTGTCGCGGTAATAATAAAAGGGCTTGATCCCGAAAATATCCCTGGCGCCGAATATCTTATTGTGATTACGGTCCCAAATAACAAAAGCGTACATTCCGATCAGTTTCTCGGGAAGCTTTTCGGCATACTCCTCGTATCCGTGCACCAACACTTCGGAGTCAGAATCCGTGTAGAAACAATGTCCTCGCTGAAGCAACTCTTCCTTGAGAGAACGGTAATTATAGATCTCGCCGTTAAACACCAAAACCACGCTTCGATCCTCGTTATATATCGGCTGACTGCCGCCTTCCAAATCAATGATGGAGAGTCTGCGGAAGCCCAATGCCACACCGGAATCCAGATGGAAACCCTCTTGGTCAGGCCCGCGATGGACGATGGTATCCGCCATTTGCTTAAGGATCTCGGAATCGTTTTCTCGCGGCTCACAGATTTTATAGCCTACAAATCCGCACATTGATTATCACTCCTTTGTTTTCAGCGGGACACCAAGGTGTCTCAAACACGCCTTCGCAAGCACGCTCAAAGCACAAATGGTTTTCTCTTGCGGCTTTTCCCCCATATTTACCACCGAGAGCTCCGTGCATCCCAGGACGATCGCTTGGGCTCCCCTTTCATACAGCGAAGAAGAGACCCTGCGAAAACAGCTCATGTCGATTGGTTTGCCCGCTTTCACACAATCATAAATCAGATACATCACATCACGCTGTAAATCGGGTTCGGGAAGGATCGTTTCGATGTCTTGCTGCGAAAAGGCAGTCTGAAACAGGCCGGTGCGAACGGTCCCACTGGTTGCCATGATCCCTATCTTGGTAATTTTTCTCCGCTGCGCTTCCTTAACGGTTTCCTCCACCATATTTACAACGGGAACCGTTAGGCCGGAAGAGATTTCGCTGTAGAAATAATGACTGGTTACGCAGGGGATCGCGATCAGATCCACGCCAAGCTTGCACAATTCTCGCCCTGTGCTCAGGATCTTAGGCAACGGACTTTCTTCGGATTCGCCCAAAATATAAGCCGTGCGATCAGGAGTTGACGGATAACTGTGACTGAGAATATTGATATGTTCCTGGTCTTTAAAAACGTCACTGTAAAGCGTGAGCATTTGAGATAGAAACGCCGTGGGCAACGGCCCGAGGCCGCCGATGATCCCTAAGGTTTTACCGGAATTACTCATTTTTCAAAATAGCCCTTTTTGTTGAAATTTTCTCTGTATTTTTTGTAGTAGTGAAGTTGATTGACGGCAAAAGAAAGAAGACGTTTGAGACTCATATCTTTTCTGTAGTAAAGATGTCGGATGTAGCCTCCCTGCTTCGTTTGCCGTTTCGCTTCTCTCTTTATTGCTTCATCCGAAACATAGCGGGAAATGATCCCCTTGGGGACGATAGACCAAACGCATTCGCCGTGACCGATTTGAAGGGGCAAATCTTTTTTTTCAATCAAGTCCTCGACGGCAAAGCTTGCCAGATTGTCACCGGAAGCGGTTACAAAATAACTGCTTCTCCCCTGTCTGGGATTGATCTCAAAAAAGTTATATTCCCCGCTGCGCGGATCTTTCTTAATGTCAATGTTAACGTACCCTTCATAGCCGATCTTCTCCAGGAACGTTTTTATTTTCATGCACAGATCATCGTCTTTTCCGCCCATGATCGCAGCGTAACTTCCAATTCCCTGCGCCGTGTGCTCTTCCAAAAGAATATGCCCCAAGGAGATAAACCGAACTCCCCCGCCCTTTCTGCAATACGCATTGATCACGCGCATACAATCGTCGGCGCCGGGGATGTATTCTTGAATGATCAGATCGGATCGGTATTCACTGGAGTAGATCGCGCGCAGAATAGCACGCAATTCTTCTTCATCCGATGCTACAAACACTTTCTTCTTTCCCGGGAATGAACATTTCCAGTAGGAAACGCTGTCAGAAGCCTTCACAACCACGGGAAAAGAGAATTCGGCTTGAAAGGCTTCATAGGAATCAAAGGAGCACTGAGCAGTTTTGGGATACTTAAATCCGTACTCATCGCAGACCTTATAAAAATTTTCCTTCTCACACAAACGCAAGATCAAGTCCTGTTTGGGAACGGAAAACTCGTAAAGCTCTTCCAAATCCTTCGCACAGCGGGACAAAAGAGCCGTGTAATTATCCCCGCAGGAAAGAAGCAGCCTGGGAGCAGGGAGTTCGTTTGCCAACTCCTTTAAGGTTTTTACAAACACTTCGGGTGTGTCAAAATCCTTCACTGCCTTACAACGAAGAATCTTACTGTTTTTCGTTACAGGAAAATTCACTTTTGCAATGCATAAGGAAGAGATGCCGTAGGCCTCGTGAATGCTTCGGGCCATGCCGTATACGTTCTGGTCACCGCCGAGAAGCACCGATGAAAAAGAAAGAGCGCTCACTTTTAGATCTCCTTAAAACTTCGAATGGCTTCCACCGTATTTTCTGCGCGGAACACACTGGAACCGGCAACAAGAACGTCTGCACCGCTGGCAACGACTTCTTTGCAATTGTCTAAAGTGATCCCACCGTCCACCTCAAGCATAATGTCTCTTCCGCTGGCATCGATCTTTTCGCGACAATATCTCAGCTTATCCAAAGCCATAGGCATAAACTTCTGACCGCCGAAACCGGGCTCCACAGACATGATCAAGATCAGATCCAACTCACCCAGAAAACGATCCAATACTTCGGGGCTCGTTGCGGGCTTGATGGACATTCCGGCCAGCTTGCCGCATTCCTTGATCTTTCGAATCACCGCCATAGGATCAAAGCAGCTCTCATAATGAAAAGTGATAATATCGGATCCGACCCTTGCAAACTCTTCAATGTAACGAATTGGTTCGGTGATCATAAGGTGGGTATCAAAGACAATGGAGGTGTTCTTTCTTAAGGATTCCAACACGGGAATGCCAAAAGAGATGTTGGGAACGAAGATGCCGTCCATCACATCCAGATGGATCATATCGGCACCGTTGTCGTAAATTTTCTTAATATCGCTACCCAGTTGATTAAAGTCTGCGGCAAGCAAAGAAGGGGAAAGTTTGATCATATTTGGCTCCTTTTCTACCGATCTGACGCTGTGTCAATCGGTTATATCAATCATAAAATAACACAAAGAAACATTATCTGATTCAAGGAAAGAGAAGAAAAAGAAGGGACGTTTGGGAGAATAACCTTGAAGGGATAATGAACAATAAACACAAAAACGATTGGAAGCATTGGATTCAATGCTTCCAATCGACAAAACACGTTTTAGCCTTCTGCGTTCTTCTTAGCCTTTTCAATGATCTTCTGGGCAACGCTCTCGGGAACCTCGCTGTAAGAATTCACCTCAAAGGTATAGCGGGCTCTTCCCTGGCTCATTGCGCGAAGAGTAACCGCATAATTTGCCATTTCAGACTTGGGTACCTCCGCCTCAACGGTGCTGTATCCTTTTTTTGTTTCATCAGCAACCGTGCCTAAAACCCTTCCCCTGCGCTTGGTAATGTCGCCAAACACATCTCCCATCAGAGAATCGGGGATGAACACCTTAAGAACACCGATGGGCTCAAGAAGGACGGGACTTGCCTGTTTCATACCCTCTTTAAACGCCAGGTTAGCGGCGAGCTTGAAGGACATTTCCGAACTGTCCACGTCATGGTAAGAACCGTCGAAAAGATTTGCCTTCAAACGAACCACGGGATAACCGGCAAGAACACCCTTTGTCATGGACTCCTGCAAGCCTTTTTCAACCGCAGGATGGAAATTCTTGGGAACGGAGCCTCCAAAAATGCTTTCCGTAAAAACAAGGCCTTCCTCTTCTCCGGGAGAAAACTCGATCTTTACGTGACCGTATTGACCGTGACCGCCGGACTGCTTTTTGTGCTTTCCTTCCACCTTCACAGATTTACGAATGGTCTCGCGATAAGCAATCTTCTCGGCAACGAGATCAACGGAGATCTGAAAACGGTTTTTCAGCTTGGATTTCACAACATCCAGGTGCATCTCACCCAAACCGGTAAGAATCATCTGTTTTGTCTCAGGATTATTCACATATTTAATTGTTCGGTCTTCCTCCAGAAGCTTTGTAATTCCGGAAGAAATTTTATCTTCATCTCCCTTTGCCAGAGGTGCAACCGCCATAGAAAGAGCGGGAACGGGAAAATCGATGGTTTTATATGCAGGCGTGCCTTCAATGGCGGAAAGCGTGTCGTTGGTATTGGTGGAAACAAGCTTTGTGGTGACGCCGATGTCGCCGCAAACCATTTCCTCAACCTCGATCTGCTTTTTGCCTTTCATAACGTAGATATGGGCAATTTTTTCCGTTTGACCGGAAGAAACGTTCTTCAACACGGCATCTCTTTTCAAGATACCGTTCACTACCTTAAAGTAGCTCATCTTACCCACAAAAGGATCTGCCACGGTCTTGAACACAAACAAGGTGGGCGCCCCCTCGGGGTTCAACTTGATCTCGGTTCCGTCGGGAGTGATCTCCTTCTTACGCTCAATGGGATTGGGGAAAGAATGGGTCACATAATCCATAAAGAAATCAAGACCTGCGAAATTCATTGCGGAACCGCAAAATACGGGAGAAATCTTGCCGGAAATAATGCCTGCGTTCAACCCCTTCACGATCTCTTCCTGCGTAAAAGGCTCTTCCGCAAAATATTTCTCCATCAGCGCGTCGTCGGTTTCGGCAATCGCATCATAAACAAAAGGCTTGTAGATGTCAGCAATCCGAGCAAATTCCTCGGTGAATTCCATAGGAACGCGCGCGCCGCTTTTATCATAAGAGAACGCCTTGGAGTCGATAACATCAATATAGCAAAGAACCTTGTGATTGTCAATATAAGGAATGATCAAAGGACAGATAGAGTTTCCAAACAACTCTTTGAGCTCATTGATCAATTTTTCAAATTTAATGCCTTCCTCATCCAAACGGTTAATGAAGAACGCCTTGGGAACACCCGCTTCGGTGGCGTAATCCCAAGCAAGCTCGGCACCGGATTCCGCACCGGATTTTGCATTGATTACAATAATGGCATTTCCCACAACACGAAGCGCCTGCTTGGCCTCCCCTGCAAAATCAAAGTAGCCGGGAGTGTCGATCACGTTGATCACTCGGCCTTTATAGGGAACAGGAGCAATTGCAGCTTGAATCGAAAACTTACGCTTGATCTCTTCAGAATCATAGTCGCTGACGGTATTTCCGTCCGCCACCTTGCCCAGACGGTCAATTCCTTTGGTATAAAACAACATTGCCTCAAGCAGAGAAGTCTTTCCGCTTCCGCCGTGTCCTAACAAGCAAATGTTTCTGATGTCCTTACTGGTTATGTTTGCCATGGTAACTCCATTTCCCGACGATTAAATTAGCTACGGCAGACAGATCTTCGTCGTTGGTATCTGCCGGAATTGTGAAAGAAAACGAACTCTCACATTCCTATTATAGCTGAATTTATTGAATTGTTCAAGAGTTTTTAAGGCAAAAATAACCTCAAGGCGTAAAACTTCAACGGTTGTTTTTGTGCAATATAAACATTTTATTGAATTATCGTCAACTCAACCTCCCAGGCGGGAAAACACCTGGCCTTTCTGGAAAGAAAACACTTGGCTTCAGCAGACACCATGCTTTTCAGCAACAAAGGAAGCCTGGTAAGATCGTCGTGGTTGTGATACAAACTTACGATCAGATTGGGAGAATGGGACTGAATGGTTTTTCTGCTCCCGAGGATGGCGGAATATTCATAGCCTTCAACGTCATATTTGATCAGATCCACACGAGCAAACCCGCTGTCACTCACAGCACGATCAAGAGTTTGACAGGAAACCTTTTTTTCTCTCGACGGACGAAATCCTTCTTTCGCGTCTCCCCTGTCTATAGAAGAGCCTCTCCCCTTTCCCGAGGAGAAGATCAGCTCGCCTTCACGATCCATAGCAGCGGCATTCACAAAATGCGATTGAGAAAAGGAAGATTGCAACAAACACAGCTTTTTATAGTGACGAGGCTCCGGCTCAAAGGCAATGACCGAGTTCAAGGAAGGGCAACGGCGCTTCCACTCCATCAGTGTATCCCCCACGTACGCTCCCAGGTCACAAAAGGTCTCAACATCGCCGATCAGATCACTTCTGTCAACGGCATAGTCATCCAGTTTCCACAGATCGTCCGGCTTAGCGGTGAGTTTATATCGAAGCAGCTGAATAAAAAATTGCCGCGAGGCTTCATCGGAGAGAAGCTCATACACCTCATTCAGACTTTGAAACTCTGAAACCAGTTTCCGTCGGTCAAAAACGGAGGTGTAGTCCCCGTATATATTCACGTCGGGGATATAAAGCTCGCAAAGCTTTGAAATCCTCTCTATGTTCCCGATCACCTCGGGAAGAGAAGAGGAAAAGGCCACCAAAACAATAAAATCCCCGTACAATTCCCGACATTTTTCGAAAGTTTTTACTTGGTATCCCATAAAGGACTGCCCTCTAACAAAATCATCGGAAGCAAAAACGTCCCTGCAATCTAAGCCTTGGCTTCTTAAAGCGTGAATGACTTTTGCCGCACCGTCCCCCATGCCGTAGATCAGAATCTCTTTAGAGGATTCCCGAAGAACACTCCATAGGTCCTTTTCGAAAAACAGATCAAGAGAAAATTTGGTTTCCCTCATTTGACAAACTCCAAGAACTCTCGGTAGAGTCGGGAAACGGGTAATCCCACAACGTTGAAATAATCCCCGCGAATCTCCTTCACCAATAAGGAGCCAAAGCCTTGGATCCCATAGGCTCCCGCCTTATCCATGGGCTCGCCTGTGTGGATATAGGCTTCAATCAAATCATCGGAAAGGTTATGAAACGTTACTTCTGTCGTCTCAAAAAAGCTGTGCTCCCTGCCTTGGTGACGGATCGCACAACCGGTGCAAACGGTGTGCTTGTGACCGGAAAGCTCACGAAGCATTCGGAACGCCTCTTCGGCATCCTTTGGCTTGTGAAGAAGCCTTCCGCGAGAGATCACAACCGTGTCACAACCGATCACGGGAACATCGGGGTAGGTTTGGGAAACGGACATCGCCTTCGCTCTTGCCAAAACCACGGGGATCTGTTCTGCGAAGATCCCCTCGGGAACGATCTCCTCTTCCTGTGACGGACAAAAAGTAACGTTTTGGAAGGCCAGCCGAATCAACTCCTTGCGCCGTGGCGATGCAGATGCCAGCACGACGGGAGTAGTTAGTGTCAATTCTTTCTGCATGTCTGAGCAAAAAACCAGGAGCTTTGACACATATCGTCAACGGTTCTCTGCGCGGTCCAACCCAGTTCTTCTTTTGCCTTGGAGGCATCGGCATAGCACTCTGCCACGTCTCCGGCTCTTCTGGGCATGATCTTGCAGGGAATCTTGACCCCGTTGACTCTCTCAAAGGAATGAACCAATTCAAAAACGCTTTGGCCGTTGCCGGTTCCCAGGTTATAGATTTTCAGTCCGTCCATATGTTCCAACGCCTTAATGTGACCGATGGCAAGATCCACCACGTGAATATAATCACGAACTCCGGTGCCGTCTCGGGTGGGATAGTCCGTGCCGAAGATGGTAAGCCCATCGGTTTTCCCCAGGGCAACATCAAGAATTCTGGGCATCAGATTATTGGGACGGGTGGGGTTATCTCCGATCAAGCCGCTGGGATGTGCACCAACGGGATTGAAATAGCGGAGAATAGTAATGTCCATGGAATCATCAGAGCGATAGAGATCCTTGAGGATCTGCTCGATCATCAATTTGGTGCTTCCGTAGGGATTGGTGGTAGACAGGGGAAAATCTTCCTTGATGGGAACGGTCTTCGGCACGCCGTAGACCGTCGCAGAGGAGCTGAATACAATCTTCTTGCAGTCATGCTCCTTCATAACTTCCAGCAGATTCAAAGTGCCTGTGATATTGTTGTGATAATACCAAAGAGGAAGCTCCACGGACTCTCCCACGGCCTTCAACCCGGCGAAATGGATGACAGCGTCGATCTGATTCTCGCAGAAAATCCGCTCGAGGGCAGGTTTATCAAGTAAATCAGCGTGATAAAACTTGTGGGTCTTTCCGGTGATGGAATCTATCGTCTGATTCACCGATTCCTGGGAATTGGACAGGTTATCCACCACGATGATCTCGTGGCCGTTATCTAAAAGTTCAACACAAGTGTGGGAACCGATATAGCCGGTTCCGCCGGTTACAAGTACTTTCATTTCACTGCTTCCTTTCATCATACATTAGATTATAGCTTTTGGGCAACGTAAATTGATTTGGCAGGCTCTCCTTTGGAATTCCAAAGGTCGTTATCCGTAGCGGTGCGAATCAGACGAAAGCCACTTTTGTTCAGTGCTTCCCGAATGGCCGTGTCGGAAAACCAAGTTTGCTTATGTTTTTCTCGGGAGCGGCGATACAACTCCCCTTCCCTGCGAAAGACCTCAATGTCAAAATAACAAACGGAATTCTTATCGTCAAACCGATTTTCCCAAATCAAAACGCTTTCTTGTTTTTTAAAGCAAAAGACACGGTTTCCATAGTACTCACGGAACCGATAGAGGGTGTTTACATCAAAGATCAATACTCCCCCCGAAACCGTGTGAGCCGCCACCGCCTCCAAAGTGTCCTGCAACTCTGCCTCGTTGTCAAGGTAGTTCAAACAATCATAACAACAGATAAACAAATTCGCCTTGGCATCCATTTGAAGGCGTCTCATATCCTGCCGAATAAAAAAGAGCGACAATTCCGGACGGTTGGCCTTCTTCTCCATCGCCTCGCTGAGCATTTCAAAGGAGCGATCCACACCGATCACGTCAAACCCTCTTTCGGCAAGACGCAGAGCCATTTCTCCCGTCCCGCAACCCAGATCCACCGCACGGGGTTGGTACTGGGGATCGTGTCGGGACAAAGCGTTAAATTGGGATTGGATAAACGCCAGATAAGCCTCATAATCGGCGGCTTCATTAAAGGAGTCGTAGATCCCGCCCAAAGCGGAAAAACCATTCATCGGGCATCCTCCTCAATAAAAAGTCGCTGTTTCATCTCGGGGAGCAGTGACTTTCGTGACACGGATTGCCTCAAGAACGGGCCCCTCCCGATTGTATAGCTTATGCTTTTTCACATGGATAACCGCAACAAGGGACAGCCAATCCCCTTTTTCGGGAATTTGGTCATCAGGGAAACGACAAACAAGCCCGGCAAAGCGAATATCATCCACACAACAGGTCATCAACGGTCTTCCCACAACAAAAGAGTTCTTATTCACCGCTTTTGCGTTCACCTTGCAACAGAATTTCACAATCTTCTTATCGTACTTTTGCAATTCCTCGGACAGATCCCGATACCAAACGGCGTAGTCCTCATCTTTGATCTCGACCTCCTTTGCGTTGATATCAAAGGGCAAAGGATCGCGAATATCATCGTACTCTACGGTTCCGTCTTCGCTTTCATAGGCAATATCGGAGCGTCTGTTGGAAGCACGGACGATTTTATGAAAGAGCATCTTATCACAAGATGCGTTAAAACGGTTAAACACACACAGCTCACAAAGCTCCAGCTTGTCCACCACCAACGATCTCATATTGGTGTTATATTCTAAAAAAGTCCCTGCATCAAAAAAGAGAAAATTCTGATAGATCACCCATTCCTCCGGGAGGTTCTTCAGCAAGGCGCTCATGGGCCACATGCCGTTGTACTCGATCAACACGCGCTGTGCGTGCGCTCGGCGGCAAAGACCTCCCAACTTCAAAGGCGACAGATCGCTCTCCTTTTCGATCACCCCAAGGGTCACCGCATCGGAAGCAAACAACGAAGCATCGTATTCTTCAAATCCCTCCTCACACACCAAAAGCAAGGTGGGAGTTCCGTCGTTAAATCTGGCATCCTGAAGCGTTTCCTGAATAAACTTTGTTTTTCCGGACTCTAAAAAACCCGTGAATAAATAAACAGGAATTTCCATATAATACCTCTCTCCCTCTTAAGAAAAGAGCTCTTTCAACGAATTCTCATTCAACTCGGAGCCGATCACGCACACGATGCCGGAAATTTCAGCAGTCCCCTCACGAACCTGAAACTCGCCGGGAACATAATCAAAATGAAGCCATTCCCCGTCTGCGGAAGGCACGATTCCTTTAGCACGAAGCACCGTGCCAAACTCGCCGCTTTCAAGAGAGGAGAGAATGTGCTCCAGCTTCTCCCGAGTAAAAATCCCGGCGGTCTGCACTCCCCAACTGGAAAACACCTCATCCGCATCGTGATGGTGGTGGCCGCATCCGCACTCACATTCTTCGCCGTGATGATGGTGATGCTCACAGCCTTCTTCGTGGTGATGGTGGTGCTCCTTGTGATCGTGGTGCTCACAGGAATGTTCGTGATGGTGATGATGCTCACAACACTCCTCGTGGTGATGCTTCTCCTCGCCCAGGAGCTCTTCCATCTGTTCCTTCACGATCTCTTTCACTTCCATTGCCTTAACGATGGCGTGTGCATCCAAGTCATTCCAGGGAGTAGTGATGATGTTTGCGCTCGGGTTCTTCCCGCGGATCAGCTCCAAAACCTCGTGGAGCTTTTCGTGAGAAAGTCCGTCGGTGCGGGACAAGACAACGGCAGTGGCGTTCTCAAGCTGATTATTATAGAACTCACCGAAGTTTTTCATATAAACCCGGCATTTCTTAGCGTCCACCACGGCAACGGCACTGTTAAGGACCAAGGAAGGAGAATCCAACTCCTGCACGGCCTTAATCACGTCGCTCAGTTTACCCACACCGGAGGGCTCAATAATAATTCGGTCGGGGGCGTAGTTTTTTTCCACCTCTTGCAGAGACTTAGAAAAATCACCTACAAGACTGCAACAAATGCACCCGGAGTTCATCTCCGTTATATTTACTCCGCTCTCCTTGAGAAAGCCGCCGTCGATCGCGATCTGCCCGAACTCATTTTCAATGATCACCAGCTGCTCTCCGCTGAACGCTTCGGCAACCAGCTTCTTAATCAAAGTTGTTTTTCCTGCTCCTAAAAATCCTGAAATAATATCTATCTTTGCCATTAGTGCTCTCCGTTTCTTTAAACATATTACCATCAGTGTATTATATCACACGCGGTAAAAATTTGCAAGTGTTTTCGCTTGTATTCCCTAATTTAGCATCCCGAAAACACACAGACGGTTGACACTCGCAAAGTTATTCTGTATAATCAAATAACAAGCGAGGTGATCACTTGATTGAATATGTTTTTTTGGATCTGGACGGCACGTTAACGGATCCCATGCTGGGAATCACAAACTCCGTAATGCACGCTCTGAAGCGGTTTTCCATTGAGGAAAACGACCGTGAAAAGCTGACCTGTTTTATCGGCCCTCCCCTTATGGATTCTTTTATGAACTATTACGGCTTCAACAAATCCCAAGCACGGGAAGCGCTTGGATTTTACAGAGAATACTTCTCTGTAAAGGGAATCTATGAAAACAGAGTTTACCACGGTTGTGAAGCGTTCCTCTCCTCTCTTGTACATTCGGGAAAGAAAGTGGTTCTGGCCTCATCAAAACCCGAGGAATACGCCAAGCGGATCCTTGATCACTTCTCCTTAAGCCAGCACTTTCACTTTATCGGCGGAAGCGACACGGAAGAAACAAAAGTGAAAAAAGAAGACGTCATTTCCTATTGTCTCAAAGAGATCGGCCACCCTGCAATAGCTCACTGCGTTATGGTGGGCGACCGAAAGCACGATATCATCGGCGCCAAGGCGCACGGCATGGCATGCATCGGTGTGACGTACGGTTTCGGATCTTTGGAGGAACTAAAAACCGCCGGTGCAGACTACATTGCAACCACATTTGACGAAATCAAAGAAATTCTTTTCAAACTTTAGAATACCGGCCTAATGAGAAAACCGCTCTCCTTAAAATTCGGAGAGCGGTCTGTTTATTTGATTCCAAAAAGTTCGTTCATCCAATCAATACTGAGTTCCATCCAGTGATAGTCTCTTCCGCGATCGGGCTTGGACCAAATGGCCTCATCGGACTGTAAAGACAATCCGTGAACTCCGTTGGGATAGATGTGCAATTCAAAGGGGATCCCCTGCTTTTCCAAAGCCGATGCGTAAAAAAGCGAATTCTGAACGGGAACCACGTTGTCGCGGAACGTGTGCCAGATAAAAGAGGGACATGTACCGTCGTTCACAGCGTTTTCCAACGACATCTTTTGAACAAAAGCAGGATCAAGCTCACGAGCGCCGGCGAGGTTTTGAAAACTCCCCAAATGTGATTTTCCAAGGGCGGTGATCACAGGATAGCTAAGAACTGAGGCGTTGGGACGGTGTTTTTTTGAGGCGATCTCTTCGGGAGAAAAGATCTCAGGGTCGTTCCAGAGAGTAGAAATGGAGGCGCACAAATGCCCGCCTGCCGAAAAACCGCACACGGCGATCCAATCGGGGTTCACCTGCCACTGCTCGGCGTTTTCTCTTACGATTTCAATAGCTCTTGCGAGATTACGGATGGGCTCTGGATGGGAGTGGGGTCTCACAGCGTATTGCACAACAGCGGCGTGGAAACCTGCGGCATTATACTGCAGCGCAATCCGTTCACCCTCTCTGTCACTGCACACTTCACCGTATCCGCCGCCGGGCACGACAACGACCATGGGGCGAACACAGTCTCTCCAGGGATCCAGAAGATACATTGTGACTTTGGGCATAAAGCCGTGTTCCGTGGGAGTGTTTCGCAAATCATAGGTAATAGAATACATCGCTTATTTCCTCCTGTCAGTTAAGAATCTCACCGATCATGTCATCCATCGAGTAAATACTTGGAGACTTGTTCACCACATACGCCGCAGCTTTAATCGCTCCGCCGGCAAACACTTCCCGCGAGCCGGCGCTGTGGGAAAGGGTAAGGGTTTCGTTGTCTCCGGCAAAAATAACGGAATGCTCCCCCACAACGCTACCGCCGCGAAGAGCGTGGATGCCGATTTCGTTTTTGGTTCGTTTCTCTCGCTTCAAATGCCTGTCATAGACGTAATCTGCCTTCTCTTCAAGAACCAAATTGATCCCGTCTGCCAGAAGAAGAGCAGTTCCGCTGGGAGCGTCCAGCTTCTGATTATGGTGCATTTCAACAATTTCAATGTCAAAAGCATCTTTGAGAATGCATGCGGCATTCTTGCAAAGAGCAAGCAACACGTTAATTCCCAGGGACATGTTGGCGGAACGGAAGATCGCGATCTTCTCGGAGGCTCTTTTCACCAGTTCCGTTTCCTCCTGTGTGTGTCCGGTGGTAGAGAGAACGACGGGAAGAGAGTTGGCCAGAGCATATTCGATCAAAGCACCGGTCCCGCTGTGATGGGAGAAGTCGATAATCACATCGGCCTTTTCCTGTACGTCAAAAATGGAGCGATACACAGGAAATTCATCGTACCGAACACCGCAAAGATCCACACCTGCGACGATTTTTCGCTCTTCATCCCCGGCAAGTTGCTGAGCGATACTTCGCCCCATTCTTCCGCAACAGCCGTTAAGAATGATTTTCAACATCCTGCCTTCTCCCCTTATTTCATAATTCCGTGTTTTTTCAGAATTGCGGCGAGCATTTCCTCGTTTCGGGCATCCAGCTCGCAAAGGGGCAGACGCACCTCGTCGGAACAGTATCCGGCCAAAGCCATGGCTTTCTTCACGGGCATCGGATTCACCTCGCAGAAGAGAGCGTTGATCAGGTCGAGATACTTCAACTGCAGACGCAAACTTTCCTTCACGTTGCCGTTTAAAAACTCCGTGCAGATTCTCTGGGTTTCGCCGGGGAGAAGATTGGACAGAACGGAGATTACACCCTTGGCACCGATGGCCATATGCGTGGTGATCTCATCATCGTTACCGGAATACACGTAAAGATCGTCTCCGCACAGCTCCACGGTTTTCAGGATCTGAGAGGGATTACCGGTCGCATTCTTGATGGCGTTGATATTGGGGTGCTTGGAAAGCTCCAGGCAGGTTTGGGGAGTAATGTTGACTCCGGTTCTCGAAGGAACATTGTAGAGGATAATGGGAACGTCCACCGCTTCGGCAACTTTGAGATAGTGATACACAAGACCTTTTTGAGTGGTCTTGTTGTAATAAGGCGTCACGGACAGCAAAGCATCCGCTCCCGCAGAGCAGGCAAACTTGGAAAGCTCCACGGCGTAATCGGTGTCGTTACTTCCCGTTCCCGCGATCACGGGGAGCCGTCCGTTCACGTAGTCAATGGTGAAGCTGATTAACTCTCTGTGCTCGGCGTCGTTGAGGGTTGCAGACTCACCCGTGGTACCGCATACTACGATCGCTCCGACATTTTCTTTCACCTGTTGATCTATAATTTTTCGATAAGAATCATAGTCAATCTTCCCGTTTTTAAAGGGGGTTATAATGGCAGTGCCGGCGCCGGTAAAAACAACTTTCTTCAAGATGGTCACTCCTTTTTAGCGTTCGATAAATCAAATTTACGGCAGATTTGTGTAAAGAAATGAAAAATTCGGTTGAAATATTCCGAAATCTGGGTTATAATAGATACAGTCGGGAAAGAGCGAAAATAACTCATATCCCTAACCAAAACAGCTTAGATTATTATACCATACAGGTTTTTATCTGTCAAACATATTTTTTCCAAAAGGGTTAATATTTTATGGACCAACATTTTTTTAACCAAAAAAGCTCGTATTTTTATGAACTGCCCCAAGAACAAATTGCCCAAACACCGTTGACTCCCAGAGACTCCTCCCGTTTGTTGGTTTGTGACAAATCGGGAAACAGAACCGACTCCGTGTTTTCCTCCATCGGTGATTATTTGAAGGAAGGCGACGTGTTGGTCATCAACGAGTCCCGCGTGATCCCCGCCAGACTTTTTGCGATTTCCCTGGATCGGTTTAGCACTCCCTTAGAGCTTCTTTTGCTCAAGCAAAGAGAAACCGACCGATGGGAGTGCCTGGTACGCCCCGGAAAAAAAGCCAAGCAGGGACGCAGATTTTCCATCGGCGACAAGCTGATCGCAACCATTGAAGAGACGGTGGAAGAAGGGAACCGGCTGGTACGCTTTGAGTATGACAAAGCGGCAAACTTTTTCGAAATATTGGATGAGGTGGGCAATGCCCCTCTCCCCCCTTATATCACCCAAAAATTGGAGGATAAGAGCCGCTACCAGACGGTGTACGCGCAAACCAACGGCTCCGCCGCAGCTCCCACCGCAGGTCTGCACTTCACCCAAGAGCTGATCGAGAGCCTGAAGAAGAAGGGTGTGATCTTTGCTCCCGTTACGCTCCACGTGGGTCTGGGCACCTTCCGTCCTGTGAAAACCGAGGACGTGAGCGATCATGTGATGCACTCCGAGTTTTTCTCCATCCCCGAAGAAACCGCATCGGTAATCCAAAGAGCCAAAGCAGAGAACAGACGCGTTATCGCCGTGGGAACCACCTCCTGCCGAACTTTAGAGGGTGCCTACCGAAAATTCGGCAAAATCGCTCCCTGTGAAGGCACGACGGATATTTTCATCAAACCCGGCTATTCTTTTTCCGTGATTGATGCATTGATCACCAACTTCCACCTTCCGGAAAGCACGTTAATTATGCTGGTGTGCGCCTTGCTGGGGTATGACAACACAATGGATGCCTATCGTCACGCTGTTGAAAACAAATATCGTTTCTTCTCCTTTGGAGATGCGATGCTCATCCTGTGACGCTTCAGCAAATGAGGAATTAGAGAACAACTATGAAAAAGAACTGCGTGATCGTTTGCGGCCCCACCGCAAGCGGGAAAACAACGCTGGCGATCCATCTGGCGCAAAGATTCCAAGGCGTGATTATTTCAGCGGATTCCATGCAAATATATCGAGGAATGCATGTGGGAACGGCAAAACCCACCCCGAAAGAGCAGTTAATGGCTCCTCATCGGCTGATCGACGTGTGCGATCCGGGCGACAGCTTCAGCGTTGCCCGCTACCAAGCCCTCGCCAAAGAGGAAATGGAAATCGCCGTCGAAAACGGAAGTCTCCCCATCCTTGCCGGTGGCACGGGGCTCTATATCGACAGCGTTCTCTACAATACTCAGTTTGCCGACATCCCCGAAGATAAACAAGTTCGCTTACAATTGGAAGAAGAATACGACCGAAAAGGCGCAAATGAGATGCTCAAGCTGCTGGCGCGCGTTGACCCCGTTGCTTCCGCCCGCCTCTCCCCTGCAGACCGCAAGCGCATTCTTCGGGCTCTTGAGATCTACCGTGTAACGGGAAAAACCATTACCTATTTCAATGAGCGCTCCCAGAGCATCCCCTCTGATTTTCGGTTTCTGACGTTGGTTTTGTGTTTTGAAAACCGCCAAACCCTTTACGATCGGATCGACACCAGAGTGGATCAGATGATAAATAACGGGCTGATCGACGAGGCAGAGCGGTTGTTTAACAACGGGTACGCCGCCACCCCCACCGCCTCCCAGGCCATTGGGTACAAAGAGCTGTTCGCATATTTGAAAGGAAACGCTTCACTGGAAGACGCTGTGGCTCAACTCAAACAACGAAGCAGGAATTACGCAAAACGCCAGATCGCTTGGTTTAAAAAATATGACGCGATCCATTTGAATATGGAGAAAGCAGATGCGATGACCCAGGCCGAGGATCTTGTTAGGCAATTTATCGGAGAGAAACTATGAAAAAAGACATTCTTCAAAAAATCGCGATCTCTCTTTTGAGTGCTTTCGTAATCATATACTGTTTTGTTCAGATGATCTCTTCCTATTCCGATCAGTTGGAGTACACCCAGGCGATCCTGACATCCTACGAAGAAAAGCAGGACCTTGTTGGATATATCCTTCGAAACGAGAAATTGGTGACCAACGACATTGCGGGAAACGTGTATACTCCCGTGGAAGAAGGAACGAAGGTGAAAAAGGGACAGCTCCTTGCCACAGTATATGCCAACGCAGGGGAAAAGAACATTCAGCAACGGATCCTGGAAATCGACGAGAAGATTGAAATTCTTTCCAACAGTCAGATCGACACCAGCTTCATCACTTCCGACGTCAGTAAATTAGACAACGAGATCTACGATCTGATCTACGATACAAGAAACAACGTGGAACAGAATTCCCTCAATTCAGCTACCAAAAACCGAGGAGATCTGCTCACTTCTTTGAATCGGAGGCAGATCATCATCAAAACTGTTTCCACTTTTGAACCATTAATCGCACAATTGAAGACCGAAAAAGCCGCTCTTGAATCTTCACTCTCCGGAGAACTCGGAAAGGTGTACAGTCCTGTTGCGGGATATTTTTCCCTTGATGTGGACGGCTGGGAAACACAATTTACCGCACAAGCCCTGGAATCAATGACCGTGGAAAGCTTTCAGCAATTGATCTCGGGATCCCCCTCTTCCACCGCGAATACCGTGGGAAAGATCTGCGTGGATTACGATTGGTACACCCTATGCCCTGTTGACAAAACCGAAGCGGTGGATTATACTGTAGGGAAAGAATACTCCCTGGAGTTTCCCTCCACCACCAACCAGGTATTTACCGCCGTGTTGGACCGGATGATCACTCAAACAGACTCCGACCTGGTGGTCCTCGTTTTTCGTTCCAACGAAATCTCGGATGATTTTAAATACACCCGCAAACAAAACGTTAAGATCATCCTAAAGCATTTGGAGGGTCTGCGGATCAATAAGGAGGCTCTTCGCATCGTGGACGGAGAGCAGGGCGTATACGTTGTTCTCGGCAACAATATCTATTTTAGAAAAGCAGAGATCATTTATACCAGCGACGATTACTACCTGATCCGACGGCTGAAAAGCAATGAGCCCGAGTACACGTCTTCTTTGATGCTCTACGATAACGTGGTCACCGGAGGAAAGAATCTCTACGACGGAAAGATCGTGGATTAGAAGGAATACAATGAATCGATCCCCCTTAGAAATCAACACGAAGAAAATTTTCAAGGCCATTGAGGAATCCCGTGCCCAAAGCCCTTACGGACAAGAAGTCACCCTTTGCGCCGCAACCAAGACCCGCTCGCCGGAGGAAATCAATCTCCTCCCCTCCCTGGGTATTACCACCATCGGCGAGAATCGGGTGCAGGAGCTTTTGGAGAAATATGACCGCCTGGACAAGGAACGGCTGACGATCCACTTTATCGGCGCTCTGCAGACAAACAAAGTGAAATACATCATTGACAAGGTTTCCATGATCCAATCGGTGGATCGGATCTCCCTTGCAAAGGAAATCGATCGGCAAGCAAAAAAACACGGGTTGGTGATGGACATTCTCTGCGAAATCAACATCGCAGGGGAAGAAAGCAAATCCGGCGTGTCACCCGAGAAGGTTTGTGATTTTGTTGATGAATTATCACAATTTTCCAATCTTCGGTTGTGCGGATTGATGGCAGTCCCCCCCATTTGCACCGATTTTGAGCTTCAAAAACATTTTTTTGAAAAAATTATGCAAATTTTTATTGACATCCGCCGCAAAAATATGGATAATAGTAATATGCGGATTTTGTCGTTCGGTATGTCCGGAGACTACCAGGCGGCAATTGAGTGCGGGTCCACAATGGTTCGATTGGGCACGGCACTCTTCGGTCCGAGAAATTACCCCAAAATAAACAATTAAATTTGGAGGAATAAAACATGGCATTCAACGATCTCATCAAAAAAATCATCTATGGAAACGAATCCGACGAGGAATTCGAAGAGAACGATTCCAACGAGTACGGCGAGGATTACGCATACGCTGAGGATGCTCAAGAGCATGGAAAATCCACCGAGAAGGGCGACTCTGCGGGCTACGCCGCCCAGTCTTCCAACAAC
The DNA here is from genome assembly GCA_045576375.1 of Eubacteriales bacterium. Taxonomy (GTDB): domain Bacteria; phylum Bacillota; class Clostridia; order Oscillospirales; family SIG627; genus SIG685. The sequence continues at coordinate 6,111 of JAZNGI010000043.1, read as the reverse complement.
GTGAACATGACCAGCGGCACCGCAATTGAGATGAAGGTTGTGAAGCCCGACACTCTCGACAGCGCTTCTCAGATTGCCGACTGTCTCCTTGACAGAAAGACCATTCTTCTCAACCTGGAGGATACATCCAAGGAAACCGCCCGCAGACTGATTGACTTCTTGAACGGCGTTGCCTACGCCATCAACGGCGATCTTAAAAAGGTTGCCACCAATACCTACGTGGTTACTCCCAACAACGTGGAGATCTCCGGCGAACAAATCAAGGAAACTCAGGATAAAAACGATATTGCTTGAGAAAATAATTAAAGCTTCAAGGCCGCGCAACGGTAGCGGCTTTGAAGTTGCGCCGTAAAACGGTTCACCCCTAAAACAAGAAATCGGAGGCTGAAGTGACGCTCGCACTGTATACCATAGTGGAAATCGTTCGAATAATGCTGGATGTATTGTTCTTTTTGATGTTCATTCGGGCGATCCTCAGTTGGCTCCCCATCAACGAAGAATCCCCCATCCTCAATTTCGTTTATATCATTACGGAACCCGTGATCTATCCTTTCCGCATTTTGACCGACCGTATCCCGTTATTCCAGACACTTCCCATTGATATCGCCTATTTTATGACCTTTATTGCTCTGGTCTTCTTGCAACTTCTCCTGGAATTGATCCCGGTTACCCTAATATAACGAAAATCCCTCGATAAGGAAGCGCTATGATACAACCTAACGAACTGAAAAAAAAGAACTTCTCCAAGGCAGTCAGAGGCTATGCCCAGAGCGAGGTGGACGAATACATCGATTTTCTGATCGATACCTACACTCAGCTTTACAGAGAAAACGCCGAGCTGGAAAGAAAGCTCCACCTGGTGTCCGCAAAATATAATGAGATTGCCAGCGACGAAGAAAGCATTCGCTCCGCTGTTTTGAAAGCGCAAAAGCTCAGTGAAGCAATGGTAAGCAACGCCCGCAAGAAAGCAGACGATATCGTGTTCACCGTAGAAGAGCGTTGCAAAGAGGTTTTGGAAGAGAACAACCGCAAACTGGAAGAAGAAAAAAAGAGACTCTCCGACATGAGGGCTATGGCCTTGGAATTCAGAGACAAATTATATTCTCAATATTTGACTCACGTGAAGCTGATCAAGGAAATGGATCTTCCCTCTCCCGATCGTGTGGATGCGGATCTGACCGCATTCAACGAAATGCAAGAAAAAGCAATGGACGGTCTCTCCCCCAAAGAAGAAGTGATGAAAGCTTCCCAAGCAATTGAGGAGGAATACAGTGATCCCTTGGAAAAGACCAATGCCGATTTTAACGGCGATCAGTCATAAGGACACGGGCAAATGAAGAAAAAGAAACACTTGCTTTGGGCTCTGATCATCGTGATCATTTCCGTTGTGATCGATCAGATCACAAAAAATCTTGCTCAGGTAAATCTATGGGATAAGGGCTTCGTCGGCGTGATCGGCGATGCGATCGGTTTCGAACTGGTCTATAACCCCGGCGCCTTTTTGGGAATGTTCAGCGACGCCAGGTGGATGTTTATGATTCCGTCCACCGTTTTTATTGTACTGATGTGCATCTGGCTCCACGTAAAGAAAACTTCTCATCCGCTGTTCACGGCGGCGCTATCCTTACTGATCGGCGGCGGGATCGGAAACATGATCGACCGTGTGCGTTTGGAATACGTGGTGGATTTTATCTCCCTCAAGTTTATCAATTTCCCCACATTTAACGTGGCGGATTCCTGTGTGACCGTTGGCTGCGTGCTTTTGGCGATCTATGCTCTGCTTCCCGGTCACGAACTCTTTGATTTCAACTTCGCCCCTTCAAAAAAGACAAATAGAAATCCGGTTTCTCACGATGATAACGTTCCCTTTGAATGAGTTTTCCGACGCCGAGAGCACCAATGAATTTTGCCTTACCGCCGATGAATCGTCAGGGCGCCTGGATGCGTTTTGCGCCCGCTGCTCGGGTTTAACAAGATCAAGAGTGGAGCAACTGTGCAAGGATGGCAATATCAAAGTCAACGGAGACTCCGCCAAGAAAAACAGAATTTTGAAAGCGGGAGACATTGTTACCTTCACGCTGCCCGAGCTCTCCCCCATTGATGCCGTTGCTCAAAACATCCCTTTGTCCGTTGTGTTTGAAGACGAGCATCTGATCGTGGTCGACAAGCCAGAGGGAATGGTGGTTCATCCTGCCCCTGGAAATCCCGACAACACTCTCGTAAACGCCTTGCTCTGGCATTGTAAAGACGGGCTGTCGGGAATCAACGGAAAGATCCGGCCCGGGATCGTTCACCGTTTGGATAAGGACACCAGCGGCTTGATCCTCTGCGCCAAAACGGATGAGGCGCACGTTCGCATTGCGCAGGATATGAAGGAGCACCGATATCTGAAAAAATACAGAGCCATCATTTACGGACACCTGTCGCAACCCTGCGGAACTGTGAATGCCGCCATTGGGCGGTGTGCATGCGACAGAAAAAAGATGGCGGCCTATCCCCCCGATACTCCCCACGCCAAGAACGCAGTCACTCACTATAAGGTTCTGGAAGAATTTGAGGGCTATTCCCTCGTGGAGCTCCTGCTGGAAACGGGAAGGACACACCAGATCCGTGTACATATGAAGCATATCGGCCATCCTGTGGCGGCAGACCCGTTGTACGCACCGGGAAGACCGACGCTGGGAAGCCAAGGACAGTTGCTTCACGCTTGTGAGCTACACTTTACCCACCCCATCACTCACCGGCAACATCAATTCGTATCCCCTCTTCCCCAACGGTTTCAAAAAGCGTTGGAGAAGATAAGATAACAAATACCAAAGAATACTTCGGAGGAAAAAACAATGGATCAGGCAACGAAAAACAAACTGAAGAAAATTGCCACACAAGTCAGACTTGGAGCTCTTGAAGAGATCTACAGCGCACAGTCCGGACATCCCGGCGGCTCTCTCTCCATTGCTGACATCATCACCTATCTCTTCTTTGAAAAAATGAACATCGATCCTGCCAACCCCAAGAAGGCCGACCGCGATCGTTTCGTTCTTTCCAAGGGACACACCTGCCCCGCTCTTTACGCAGCTTTGGCTTTGAGAGGATATTTTGATCCCGCAATGCTGAAGACCTTCAGAAACAAGAACAGCATTCTTCAGGGACATCCCGATATGAAGCACATTCCCGGCGTGGATATGAGCTCCGGTTCTCTCGGACAGGGCATTTCCGCCGCTTGCGGCATTGCTCTGAGTGCAAAGGTATCCGGCGATTCCTACAAAGTTTACACCGCCCTGGGCGACGGTGAAATCGAAGAAGGCCAGGTGTGGGAAGCAGCAATGTTTGCCGCTCACTACGGTCTGAACAATCTGGTGGCTTTCGTTGACTTTAACGGTCTTCAGATCGACGGTGACATTACCAAGGTTATGAACCCCACCCCCATCGACAAGAAGTTTGAAGCATTCGGTTGGAACGTCATCGTGATCAACGGTCATTGCTTTGATGAAATCGAAAAGGCTGTCAGCGCCGCAGATGCCTCCGACAAGCCCACCGCCATTATTGCAAAGACGGTCAAGGGCAAGGATGTTTCCTACATGGAAAACAATCCTTCCTGGCACGGCAACGCTCCCAAGGAAGAGGAGTACAAACAGGCTGTCAGCGAGCTGAACGCGATCCTTGCCACCCTTTAAGATCGGTTGCAATATTGGGTCTCAAATTAAAGAAAGGATTTTATCGAAAGCAGATAAACACGGTGATAGATAATGAAACTTAAGAAAATTTACAACGTAGGAGACAAAATCGCAACGCGGGAAGCTTACGGTGCGGCCCTGGCAGAGTTCGGAGCCGATTACGATATGGTCGTTTTTGATGCCGATCTTTCCAAATCCACCAAAACCAACACCTTCCAGAAGGCATTTCCCGACCGCTTCTTTAACTGCGGAATCGCAGAAGGTAACATGATCGCAGTTGCCGCCGGTGTTGCTACCACGGGCAAGATTGCTTTTGCAAGCTCCTTTGCAATGTTTGCCGCAGGAAGAGCCTTTGAGCAGGTGCGCAACTCCGTTGGTTACCCCCATCTGAACGTGAAGATCGGTGCGACTCACGCCGGCATTACCGTTGGTGAAGACGGCGCAACCCATCAGTGCAACGAGGATCTCGCTCTGATGAGAACCATTCCCGGTATGGTCGTGATCAACCCTGCCGATGCCGTGGAAGCAAGAGCCGCCGTTCTTGCCGCAATTCAGCATGACGGCCCCGTTTACCTGAGATTCGGCAGACTCGCCGTTCCCGTGATCAACGATGAGGACACCTATGAGTTTGAAATCGGAAAAGGTCAGGTAGTCAGCGAAGGAACCGACGTTACCATCGTTTCCACCGGTATTCTGACCGCTCAGGCAGTGATTGCCAAAGATCTCCTTGCCGCTGAGGGCATCAGCGCAAGAATTGTGAATATACACACCATTAAGCCCCTTGACACTGACTTGATCGTGGAAAGTGCGAAGAAGACCGGTTGCATCGTGACCGCAGAGGAGCACAGCGTGATCGGCGGCCTGGGCAGCGCAGTTTGCGAAGCTGTCAGCGAGCTCTGCCCCGTTCCCGTTCTGAGAGTCGGCGTGAACGACGTGTTCGGCAAATCCGGCAAAGCTGCTGAGCTTCTGGATGAATTTGGAATCAGCGCCAAGTTCATCGTGGAAAAAGCAAAAGCCGCCATTGCCGCAAAGAAAGCTTGAAGTTGCGCGCTTTGATTGTTTCATAATAAATTTCACCCCTCGCTTGTGTGCAAGCGAGGGGTGAAATACATATTTAAGATCTTTGTTTTTGAATACACTTTCTCATGGGAACATAAAGAATGCCGTCTTCGTTGCATTCCTCTCCGCAGATTTCAAACCCGTGACGAAGGTAGAACCCCACGGCAGAGGGAGCGGAATTCACAGTGACCGTCTGTGCCTCCCGTTGGGAAAGAAAATGCAGGAGGAGACGGGAACCAATTCCCTTTTCTTGACACAGGTGGTCCACAAACAAAAGGATCAAGTGGTTGTTTTTATAAACTATCACGCCCAGGAGTCTGCCATTAGAAAAAAAGCCTGAAAACACGGTTTTTGAAAACAGGGCTTCGTATTGAAGGACGGCCACCGAGGTGAGATCGCGGAATTTCTCCATCCCTTCCATTGAAAAGCGAGCTTTCTCAGCGTGATAGAAACTCTTCCATATCAGAGAGGATGCGCTTTTAATTTCCTCCAGGGAGAGTTCTCTAATCTGATGATCTTCCACGCTCCTTGCCTCCCTTTTCAAAATTTTCGTTCACATTTTAACAAAAAAGTGGCATTTAGTCAAGAAAAGTTTTGGATTTCTCTTGCCTTTTTAAAATTTTTATGATATAATTTATTGATGTGTAAAGTGTAAGAAAAACCGAAAGGAGAAATGGCGTTACGCCATGACAAAGAAATGATATATCCGTCTGTTGAAGATCTTTCCCGCGGGGGTTACAACCGCTACGTTCTTTGCATTGCCGCTTCCAAATGCGCAAGAAAGATTACCGATGAGTCCTATTCTGCTTCTCAATCGGAAATCAGAGATGATAAGCTTTCCGGCAAACGCGCCGTTTCCGACGAAAAACCCGTCAATACCGCGATCAAACAGATGCACCGTCGTTGTTTCGACATTATTATGCCCGAAGAAAGCCAACGCGGAGCCAACGACTGACAGAACTATATGAAAGACGGGCGTGTTCCTTGCCAGCTGAACACGCCTGTTTGTTTCATTCTAAGGAGGAATTATGCAAAAGCACCGAATAGCCACAGTCCTGCCTCTGCGTTCTGCCCGCTCTGTGGATCGCGGTTTCGACTACCTTGCAGACTCTCTCCCCCAACTGACCCCCGGCGACATTGTGACCATCCCCTTCGGAAGAAGCTCGGACAATCTCTACGGCGTGGTAACATCTCTTCGGGAGGATGCTCCCTCCATCCCTCTGAAACCCATAAGCCAGGTGTTGGATGGGCGTTTTCGCCTGCCTGAAGAGCACCTGGCTCTGGCAGACTATATGCGCAGGCATTGTTTTTGCACCGGCGCCGAGGCTGTTCGCGCGATGATCCCTTCCGGGATCCGCCTAAAGATCAAGGAAACATA
>JAZNGI010000042.1:0-4900 GCA_045576375.1 Eubacteriales bacterium | reverse complement strand
CCGTAGCCCTCGCCGTCCCTTCCCGAAAACACCCCGCAGATCCCTTCGTGGGTCTGACACAGGCGGTCGCACAGCTCGATTCTTTCCTTGGGGGAAAAGTCTGCCTCAAACACACAGGGATTTTTTTCTTCCGCGGTGCGCGCAAGGATCGCATCCATCCTTTCCCGTCGGAGAAGCTTCACCAGGGCCTTCTGAGCGTTCAGCTCCTCTTCGGCTCTGACAACCGCCTCATATGCCCCCTGGGGCTTGGCGCTGAAACGGCGGGCGATCTTTAAAAGCTCCTCGTGTTCTCTTCGGAAAAGCTCCGTGGCATCCCCGCCGCAGGAGAGCCAAATTCTTGTGCCCCCCTTGTAGCGAATGTGATCGGTAAGGAAGATCGGTCCGATCTCGCCCGTAGTGTTCAGATGGGGCGCACAGCAAGCGCACAGGTCGATCCCTTCGATCTCCACCAGGCGCAACCCCTCGTTGATCTCCAGCTTGGCACGGTATGGGCGCTCTTGGGCTTGTTCGGGGGAAGGAAAGCTCACGGTGATCCGTCGGTTCTCCCGCACCGCGCGGTTGGCCTCCCGCTCAAGAAACGCAATCTGCTCGTCGTTGAGAAAGCCTGAGGTATCCAAGGTCACCGTGTCCTCGGACAGATGAAAGCCCACGTTGTCAAAGCCGAAGTGCTTCTTAATGAGCCCTGAAACCAAATGCTCCCCCGAGTGATGCTCCATCAAACGCAAACGGCGGGGCACGTCGAGGCTTCCCTGCACTTTTTGTCCCACGGAAAGGGGAGAAGAGCAAAGGTGAACAATAACGCCGTTTTCCATCTGCACGTCCGTCACATGGGCATCGCCCAAAAAGCCACGGTCACTGGCCTGTCCCCCCGCTTCGGGGAAGAAGGCGGTCTGGTCCAGCACACAGCGGTAGCCGCGGGGCGTTTCTTCACAGGAGAGAACTTGGGCCGAGAAGAAAAAAAGTCGGGCGTCGGTTTCGTAAAGCTTGAGGGTCATGGTCGTATCCTTTGGTTTTGTTTTTTTCGATTGTATCATTTTCTATTAAAAAAATCAATCGGTTTTTTCTTTTCCTTTGAAAAAACTCTTGCAAGTTTTAAGAAAATGGTGTATAATAACTCTTGCAATGACGAGAGAAGGCTCCGGGAGGGGAGTTTCAGAGACCTGCCGTTTTGCTGCGAGGCAGGATTCCCGCCCTGCGGTTTCCGCTTTCCGAGCGTCCGAAGAAATTCGGGGGGAGCGCCCCTTAGCGCGCAGTCGAGTGGCCGGCTCTGTCGGCAATTTGGGTGGCAACACGGACCGATCCGTCCCATTGATGGGGAAGATCGGTCTTTATTTTTTATCTTTGGAGGAATCATCAAATGCTGGATCTGAAATTTTTAAGAGAAAATCCCGACCTGGTTCGTCAGAACATCAAGAACAAATTCCAGGAGCACAAGCTCCCCTTGGTGGATGAAGTGATCGAGCTGGACGCTCAGCACAGAAGCATCATCAAGGAAGCCGAGCAGTTGAGAGCCAACCGCAACAAGGTTTCTAAAATGATCGGAATGCTCATGGGCCAGGGCAAAAAGGAAGAGGCAGAGGAAGCCAAGAAGACCGTGGTGGAGCAGGGTGTGCGCCTTGCCGAATGCGAGAAGCTGGAGACCGAGCTGAGCGAAAAGATCAAGAAGATCATGATGGTCATTCCTCAGATCATCGACGCTTCCGTGCCTCTGGGCAAGGATGACAGCGAAAACGTGGAGGTGGAGCGCTTCGGTGAGCCTGCGGTTCCCGCCTTTGAGATCCCCTATCACGCTCAGATCATGGAAAGCTTTGAGGGCTTGGATCTGGACAGCGCCCGCAACGTGGCAGGCAATGGGTTTTATTATCTGATGGGCGATATTGCCCGCATCCATTCCGCTGTGATCAGCTATGCCCGCGACTTTATGATCGACCGCGGCTTCGTCTATTGCGTTCCCCCCTTTATGATCCGCAGCGACGTGGTGACCGGCGTGATGAGCTTTGCGGAAATGGAAAGCATGATGTATAAGATCGAGGGCGAGGATCTGTATCTCATCGGTACCAGCGAGCATTCCATGATCGGCAAGTTCATCGATCAGATCATCCCCGAGGAAAAACTGCCCTATGCTCTCACCAGCTATTCTCCCTGCTTCCGCAAGGAAAAGGGGGCCCACGGCATCGAGGAGAGAGGGGTGTACCGTATCCATCAGTTTGAAAAGCAGGAAATGATCGTCATTTGTAAGCCCGAGGACAGCATGGCGTGGTTTGACAAGCTGTGGAAGAACACCGTGGATCTGTTCCGCACTCTGGACATTCCCGTGCGTACTCTGGAGTGCTGCTCCGGTGATCTGGCGGATCTGAAGGTGAAGAGCGTGGACGTGGAAGCCTGGTCTCCCCGTCAGAAGAAGTATTTCGAGGTGGGAAGCTGCTCCAATCTGGGCGATGCCCAGGCGCGCCGTCTGAAGATCCGTGTCAACGGCAAAAACGGCAAATATCTTGCCCATACTCTCAATAACACCGTGGTGGCGCCCCCCAGAATGCTCATTGCTTTCTTAGAGAACAATCTGCAGGAAGACGGAAGCGTGCGCATTCCCGAGGCGTTGCGCCCCTATATGGGCGGAATCCAAACCATCGTTCCCAAGAAATAAAAAAAGCATCCCCCGGGGATACTGAAAAAAAGAGGTACGAAGATGGCAATTACCCTTAATCCCGATCAAGAGATCGTGAAGCGCATTCGGGAGGGGTTGAAGGCCAAGGAGGGGTATTGTCCCTGCCGCTTGGCCCGTACTCCCGAAAACAAGTGTATGTGTAAGGAATTCAGAGATCAGATTGCCGATCCCGAGTTCGAAGGCTTTTGCCACTGCTTGTTGTATTATAAATCCAAGGATTGAAAGGAGAACAAAATGGCTGTTATCACCGTCACCGAAAGCAATTTTGAAAAGGAAGTGCTCCAATTTGAAGGAAGCGTGCTTCTGGATTTCTGGGCAAGCTGGTGCGGCCCCTGTCAGATGATGGCTCCCATCGTGGATTCCGTCGCCGAGGAAAAAAGCGACGTGAAGGTAGGGAAGATCAACGTGGACGAGGAAGGCGCCCTGGCGCAAAAATTCGGCATTATGAGCATCCCCACTCTCGTTCTCGTGAAAAACGGAGAGATTCTCCGTCAGATGGTGGGATACCGTGTGAAGGACGAGGTTTTAAAGTTTTTGGATTAACCGGTCCGTTTCTTCCTCGGTGAAGACCTTGATTTTGTTGTTTAAAAATAAGCGCGCGGTCACCCCGTCCCCTTTGGTGAGGGTGCGGGAAAAGGACCCGTCGTACACCAAGCCCTTCCCGCAGGAGGGGCTTTTGCTTTTGAAAAGAGCGGCGTCGCAACGGTGAAGCAAAAAGAAGTCCAACGCTTTTTTTGCTCCCAGGCAATAGGCCTCGGTGCGATCCTCTCCGTTTTGGCAGATCACCCGCTCTCCCCGCAGCTCACAGGGAAGGCGGGGCGTGGGCAAGCCCCCCGCTTCTTCGGGGCAGAAGGGAAAAAGCTCGTGATGCTTCTTCAGCTCTTCCATCTGTGCGCAGGGCTTTGATTTTCCGTCGTAACGGCAGGGGATCCCTAAAAGACAGGCACTGACCAACAGCCTCACAACAGCTTCCTCCCATCCAGCACTGCGCTCACAAGGCGGTCGCCCTCATAGCAAAGCTTCAGAGAAAAGAAGGGGCGCTCGGTGCGCAACAGCTCTAAAAACACCCGATCTCCCTCCCAGGTGGGAAGCGTGTCTAATTTTTCCAGAGGGATCCATTCCAGTTCTCCCTCGTCGCAGGGCTGCAGCTCTCCGAAGAAATCTTCACTGGTAAACAAATGCATCTGCTCCGTTTCGTATCGGTCGCTGACAAAGGTCACCAGCCCCCGATAAGCATAGGAGCCAACGGTCAAGCCCGTTTCCTCCCGCACCTCCCGCACCAGGCAGTCGGGAGGGCTTTCTTTTTCCTCCAGCTTTCCTCCCACGCCGATCCACTTTCCGCCGTTGGGGTCGTGTTTCTTTTTGTTGCGGTAAAGCATCAGGTAGGCGCCGTCTTTTTGTAAATAGCAAAGTGTTGTGTTTTTCACTCTCAAGCCTCCCTTTCCTTTGGTATGACCATTATAACGGAATCCCCCGAGAAAATCAACGCTCTTTTTTATCCCCCGCAGGAATTTTCTTCCTTGAATGAAAGGTTTTTACTTGGGCAATACTCCCTAATGAAAACCAAGGAAGAAAAAAGGGGGAAGCTTTGTACAATAAAGTTGAGATCTGCGGGGTGAACACCGCAAAGCTGAAGGTGCTCAGCGATGAAGAAAAAGAAGCACTCCTTCTTCGCACCGCCGCAGGGGATGCCGAGGCCAGAGAAGAGCTGATTTCGGGCAATCTGAGATTAGTCCTCAGCGTGATCCAGCGCTTCGTTTCCCGGGCGGACGATCCCGACGATCTGTTTCAGGTGGGGTGTGTGGGGCTCATTAAGGCGGTAGATCATTTCGACGTGAGCCAAAACGTGAAGTTTTCCACCTACGCCGTTCCCATGATCATCGGTGAGGTGCGTCGCTATCTGAGAGATAACAATATGATCCGCGTCAGCCGCTCCGTGAGAGATCTGGCCTATAAGGCGCTGTGGGAGAAGGAGCGCCTTTCGGTGAGCCTGGGCCGCGATCCCACGATGGAGGAACTGTGCCAAGCGGTCAACAAAAAGCTGGGCACGGAGGAAAATAAGCGCATCGGCATCAAGGAGATCAGCGATGCTCTGGACGCGGTGGTGGATCCCGTGAGTCTGTTTGATCCGGTGTATTCCGAGGGAAACGACGGCATTTTTCTGATGGATCAGATCTGCGACGGCACCGACAGCACGGAGCATTGGACGGAAAGCATTGCCCTGCGGGAGGCGGC
>JAZNGI010000041.1:0-1986 GCA_045576375.1 Eubacteriales bacterium | reverse complement strand
GGCAAAGGAGGAACGATAATGGAAAACAACGTGTTGAACACCGACTTATCCGGCAAGGTTGCCGTTGTAACGGGAGCGGGGGGCGTGCTTTGCTCGGCCTTTGCCAAAACCCTGGCCAGAGCGGGAGCAAAGGTGGCGCTGTTGGACCTTAATTTGGAAGCGGCAGAGAAATTTGCCCAGGAGATCGTTGCCCTGGGAGGCGTTGCCAAGGCCTATTCCTGCAACGTTTTGGACAAGGCGGTCTGCGAAAGCGTGGCCGAGCAGGTGAAGAAGGATCTGGGCCAATGCGACGTTCTCATTAACGGGGCGGGAGGAAACAACCCCAGAGCCACCACCGACAAGGAATATTTTGAATTGGGAGACATTGACGCCGACACCAAGAGCTTTTTTGATCTGGACAGCGAGGGCGTGAGCTTTGTCTTTCAACTGAATTTCCTGGGCACGCTGATTCCCACCCAGGTTTTTGCCAAGCAGATGGTGGGCAGAGAGGGATGCAACATTCTTAACATCTCCAGCATGAACGCGTACACGCCTCTCACCAAAATTCCCGCCTATTCGGGAGCCAAAGCGGCAATTTCCAACTTCACCCAATGGCTTGCCGTGCATTTTTGCAAGGTGGGGATCCGCGTGAACGCCATCGCCCCCGGATTTTTCTCCACGCAGCAGAACGCTAAGCTCTTATTCAACGACGACGGCACGCCCACGGCCAGAACGGGAAAAATCTTGCCCGCCACCCCCATGGGAAGATTCGGCGAGAGCCGTGAACTGGAGGGCGGTCTGTTGTTCTTGCTGAACAATGAAGCCGCAAGCTTTATCACGGGCGTGGTTTTGCCCATTGACGGCGGATTCTCCGCTTATTCGGGCGTGTAAACAAAATACGGTAACCAAATTTACGGAGGAAACAATGGAAAACATCAGAATTTTCGCTTTTGCAGACGAAGCATCCCCTGATATGGACGCTCAGATCACGGCAATGAAAAGAAACGGTCTGGACGGACTGGAGATCAGAAACGTGGACGGAACCAACGTGTCAAAGATCTCTGTTGAAAAGGCCAAGGAAGTGAAGAAAAAGCTGGATGCTCACGGTCTTGTCACCTGGTCCGTGGGTTCTCCCATCGGCAAGATCAAAATTACGGATCCTTTCCGGGAGCATCTTGAGAAATTCAAGCACGTGCTTGAGATCGCCCACGTTTTAGAGGCTCAAAACATTCGTCTGTTTTCTTTCTACGTTCCCGCAGAGGACGCTTCGTTATATAAAAACGAGGTGATGGACCGAATGGGGCAGATGCTGGAGCTTGCTCAGGGAAGCGGCGCGGTGCTTTGCCACGAAAACGAGAAGGGGATCTACGGGGACGTTCCCGAGCGTTGCGCCGAAATTTTAAACACCTTCCCCCAGCTCAAGGGCATTTTCGACCCTGCCAACTTCGTTCAGTGCGGGGTGGATACCTTAAAGGCCTGGGAAATGCTCAAGGACCGTATTTATTATATGCATATCAAGGACGCCTTGACGGACGGCAGCGTGGTGCCTGCGGGCAAGGGAGCGGGGAACGTGGAAGCGATTACCAAACGCTTTCTTGAGCAGGGGGGCAGAGATTTCACCATTGAGCCGCATCTGACGGTGTTTGACGGACTGAAGAGCCTGGAAGCCCAGGGCGAGGAAAGCAAGATCGGAAGGTATACCTACGCCTCTGCCGACGAGGCGTCTGACGCGGCTTGTGCGCCGTTTCGAGAGGTGCTGTAACCCCTTTGATTGTTTGAAGCGCAGTTATGAATATTTGAAAGCGAGAGGGTTTGAAGGATGAAAATGAAATTAGGCATTATCGGCATCGGCAACATGGGCTCGTGCCACGCCAAGAACATTAAAAACGGAAAATGCCCCGAAATTGAGATCGCCGCCATTGCAGACAGCAATCCCGAAAGACTTTGCTGGGCAAAGGAGCAGGGCTACGGCGAGAATATCCGCTATTTTGACAACGCCGTGGAGAT
>JAZNGI010000040.1:0-2037 GCA_045576375.1 Eubacteriales bacterium | reverse complement strand
CACAGAACGACATGGCTACGATCCGACTTCACGAAGAAAGACGCCGACCGTCCCAGATTTGACGTTGTGCTGAAGATCAAACCCTGCGCGGATCCCCAGGTGGATATCCTGCGGGAGAATTTACTTTACGTTTTTTCCGTCTTGGGAGAGAACAGATTCTATGCGGCTCTCAGTTCTCTCAACTGCGACACGGAGTATGAAAACAACACCGAAGGTTTTGTTCACATCAAGGACTTCTCCGTGGAAATCCAAAAAGAGTATATGCAGAACCTGAGAATGTATTTTCGCCGCTTCCATTACGGAGAATTCCCTTTGAAGCGGGAACAGGTGCAAGGACGCAGAAAAGAGGATCAGCTGGTAACGACCAACTGCGATCTGTTGACTCAGGCGCTTCTCTCCAATAAGGGAGAATCGTTAAAAAACATGAACCAATTCGCCGGTTATTTGGGAACACTCACATTTGATTTCGGTTGCTCCATCAAGGAGTATTCTCCCCTGTTACGAGCCATCCACGATCAAGTGGAGGATGCCCTTTTCACTCCAGGGTATATCATTCCTTTTGCCACCTGCTACGGCACCAAGAAGGTGTACGTAGATTTCATTCTCGCCGATATTAACGGCGCAAGAAAGGCGATTCGTGCCCTTACCCCTATGCTACAGGTGTATCACGCCACCTACACGGAAACAACGGCGTACGGCTCCAATACTTACCGTTGCGACTATGAATTAGGCACCCACGAGGCATAAAAATGATTTCCTACCTTTGCCCCCATTGCAAAAAGCCGCTCACCCAAGAAGGGCGCTCCTGCTATTGCAACAACCGCCATTGCTTTGACTACGCAAAACAGGAGTATCTCAACCTTCTTTGTTCCAACTCATCCTCCAATCACGGCGACGACAAAATGATGGTGGAGGCAAGAAGCCGCTTTTTGGACAACGGTTATTATGCACCTCTGTGCAAAGCCCTGCAAAGCGAGATCACCGCTACCCTTCCCCACGGCGCCGCTCTGCTGGACGCAGGGTGCGGCGAAGGATATTACACTCACGCCATCTTCGAAGGCGCAAAAGACAAGGGTCTGAGTGTTTACGGAGTGGACGTGTCCAAATGGGCCATTCTTCACTGTTGCAAACGCTCTAAGGAGATTCAATGGTCGGTGGCCAGTGTGTACGATCTTCCCTTTCCCGACGGTTGCTTCGGCGGAATCGTCAGCGTATTCTCCCCTTTTGCCAGGGAGGAGTTTTCTCGCGTTCTCGCGCCCGGCGGGTATCTGTTTATGGTCATCCCGTTGGAAGAGCATCTGTGGGAATTAAAGTGTGCTGTGTACGAAACGCCGTATAAGAACAATCCAACAGACAACAAAATTCCCGGGTTTGCTCTTGTGAGCGAGAAGAAACTTCGATATTCCTTTACCGTGAACAGCAACGAGGATCTGAAGAGCCTGTTTTCCATGACTCCCTACGCCTATAACACCTCGCCTCGTGACATTGCTAAGCTGGATGCTCTTTCTTCCCTCTCTGCCACTGCGCATTTTTCCCTGCTGGTCTATCAAAAAAAGCCGAATGAGTAAAATCTTTATTGACAAAATGATGCGTGTAGTGTAAAATAATAGGGTCATTAAACGATGCAGAGATATCGAAGTGGTCATAACGGGGCTGACTCGAAATCAGGTTGCGCTCACGCGCACGAGGGTTCGAATCCCTCTCTCTGCGCCATCTAAAGACACCATTGAAATCTGAACCCCCAAGTTCAGACTCAATGGTGTTTTTATTATAAAACCCAGTATTTATGCGGCTTTTCGAGGCCGCATTTTCTTTTTGTCAGCTGGACTAAAAACAGAAAATCTTAAATTTTGCAATTAGAAGATTAAAAAACAAACCAATCCGAACCCCTCAGTTTATCTGCGTATATCTAAAAAATCATGATTTTTCTTTGTTTATGAAAAGATGAACTTGATTTTTTCTTTTGCTATTCTTTCATTACAGTACACAAAGTTAAATTCACCGCTGATCTGCATATCCGCAACAGTAAAGGTAGCA
>JAZNGI010000039.1:0-6210 GCA_045576375.1 Eubacteriales bacterium | reverse complement strand
GTTCGCCAAGTGGCAGCAACGGGAATCTTGCCCGAAAGTGCAATACGGAATATGCTACGGGAAAACAAACTTCCCGCCGTATATTCAGGCAAGAAAGCATTTATAAACTTTGATTTAATGTGTCAGCAACTTTCCAATTTAGGAAATGTTAGTTGAGAAAGGAAGTAAAATATGAATATTAAAGGTGTAGTACAACGAGGTCCAAATACCTATCGTTTTACAGTTTCAAGTGGTTTTGACGGTAACGGCAAAAATGTCCGTCATACAATGACTTACAAGGTGCCAGAGGGTACACCGCCAACAAAGGCAGAAAAACTTGTTATGGCCGCATATATAGCATTTGCTAACAAGTGCAAAAACTCACAAGACCATAAAGAGCATATGCGGTTTAAGGAATTGGTGGAAATATACCTTAAACAGTATGCAGCAAACAAATTAAAGCCCGTAACTGCATATAATTATAGACGGGATTTAGAAGTTCATATGTTGCCCGTGTTTGCGAATAAAAAGATAAAAGACATTAGCACACAAGCACTAACAGACTTCTTTTTGGGACTTGATAAGGCTCCCGAAACCACCCGTAAATTAAGAACCGTTATGTCAAGTGTGTTTACATTTGGTGTCAATCAAAAGTACATAAAAGAGAATCCGTGTGTTGGAGCATTGTGCAAAGAAGATACTGTTAACAACAAAAAGGTTAAGTATCTAAACAAGCAACAATGTCAAAAACTAATGGAATTGACAAGCGAATACAGTACCTTTAACACAATTATTCAATTTCTTTTATTTACAGGATTGAGAATCGGTGAGTGCTTGGCTTTACGGTGGTGGAATGTTGATTTTGAAAACAATACAATAACAATAGAAAACACCTTGTGCTTTGCCGATGACAAATGGTTTTTGGCAGCACCCAAAACCGAAACGAGTTTAAGAGTGTTAAAACTCGGCACATATACAAAGGAATTGTTGTTAAGGCATAAACGAGAGCAAGACAAATTAAAAGCGATTGTGGGCGATAATTGGACCCATCCTGACATTGTATTTACTTCTGTAATCGGTAATTACTATGACAGGTCGTATGTGAACAAGGAACTCAAAAAAATCCTCGCAAATAATAATTTGCCTATTATCAGTGTCCACGGTCTACGTCATAGCAATGCAAGTCTTATGATAAATAACGGCATTGATGTTAAAGCAGTTTCCGAGCATTTAGGCCATTGCAATATTGCAGTCACAGGAGATATTTATTCCCACATCTTTGAGGAATACAAGGCGAGAATAGCAAAGTGTCTTGAAGATGACCTCATTTCTTAAATACGAAGATAGCAGTGTGAAACAAAAAATCACACTGCTATTTTTTATTGCCTTTTTGCTCTGTGTTGGTGCAAAAATCTTGGTGCAAATTTGGTGCAACATTTTATGAAACACCATAAACTTTTTGCAACGATATTCAATTTTGACAATACAAAACACCACAATATACACGATTTTCAACGATATTACACGATATAAACGGTACACCGAAAACTCCAAGAGATAATCACTTATCTTACAGAACACACAAAACCCCCGAAGCCGTCACGGTTTTCGGGGGTTGCTTTTTCTCCAAGACAACAAGGCGAGCGGGGCATAAGGGACGTAGTCTAGGTTTTGAGAATCAAGAAAAATACGCTACCTACCCACAAAAAGGACAGAGAATTTTTACGTTCTCTGTCCTCTTCTCTTGAAAAACTCTGCTTTTGTGGCACGAATGCGAAGCGGGTGAAGTTTTCGCCGGCGCGAAAGTGAAGTTGCTATGCAGTGAAGTTCGTGTTAGCACACGAGTGAAGTTAAGTTTGCCCGCAAGGGCAAACTTAGTTGCGCAGTGTCCTTAAGGACACTGCGCCCATAACGGCCGCATCAAGCGGAAAGCTTTTCCCTGCGGCGGCGCACCAACCACACTCCCAGGCAGATCAGCGCCGCAACGAACAGAAGAAGGCTGATCCATTGAGAGGTGGAAAACCACAAAAATGCCCCGCGCACTTCGTCTCCTCGGAACATTTCCGTAACAAAACGGGTGGGAGCGTATAAAAACACGTAGCACCCCAAAAGGGAAAAACTGCGGCCTTGAAAGCGCAAAAAGATGATCAGCAGCGCCAAAAAGATCAGCAAATTACATCCCGCTTCAATGAGAGCAATGGGAATGCGGGGAACTCCGTTAATGGAAGGCATCAGCGTGTTGTCGGTAATAAGCACTCCCCAATCCGCCTCGGCACCGTAGCAACAACCGGAAAAGAAGCAGCCGACCCTGCCGAACACGTGAAACAGAGGAGTGGCAACGCCCAACAGATCTAAGCACAGCTTGCGGTCCAGGGCCTTATGGTAGTGGGTGTAGATCAGCACGGCGATAACCGATCCGATAAATCCGCCGTAATACACCATTCCGCCGAACATGAGCCCCACGGCAACGCAAAAATTATAAAAGCCGGAGGAAAAAAGGATCCGAAATGCTTGGGGCCATAAGCGAATATGGGTAAGGCCGTACATCAAATGGCCGCCCACCAAGATTCCGCCGCCCACCGCCAGCATCAAAAGCAAAACCGTGTCGAAATCAACGCCTCTTTTTTTGCCCAAAAGCGTGCAAAGAGCAACCGCACAAATCAGTCCCAACACGGAAAACAAGCCGTAGCTTCCGATGGTAATACCGAATATGTTGATCACGGGATACATTGTGTGTCTCCTTTTCTTGAGGGGTGAAAGAGAAAGAGTCAGCTCCCGCAAGGGAACTGACCGCTTTCAAAAATGATCGTAGATACGATTACATCATGCTTTCCAGCAGGCTTTCGAACTCGCTGGGGTCAAAACCGCCCAGATCGCCCAAAGCATTGCCGGCAGCACAGCCGAGGCAGGAAGCGCAGCCTACACAGAGAGTGCAGGAGAAGAAGGTGATAACGCTGAAAACCAGACCGATAATGGAAAGAACCAATGCGGCGGTGGTGTTTTCACCCAGCTTCTTTGCCTTCAAAGCCCAAACAATACCGAGAATGCCTGCTACCAATCCGACCACGGGCAAGAATGCCAAGAAGCCTGCTGCAGGGAAGCAACAGGAAGCAAAGGCCAAAATGGGAGCCACCAATGCCACGATGCCGAAAATCAAAGCAAGAGTGGCGGTGTTGCTGCGAGGAGCCTGAGGAGCGGGATTCACGGGAGCCTGAGGCTGACCGCCCTCGGGGGGCATTTGAGTGTTGTTGTTCATAGGAATGTCCTCCAATAATAGATATCTATTAAAGTATATCAAGTAATTCTAAATTTGTCAACGGATTTTTCACATTTTTTTAAAAAAATCGAAACACTGCTCGGCTTTTTGCCCCAAGGAGCTTTCCCCCGCCATGGCGCTTTGCCCCGCCTCTCAGCGGGGCAGGAAAATGCATCCCGACACGGCGGTGCTCCCGCCCATCACACGGGCTTCACTTTTTTCAAACGGTTGTTTGCGCCTTGTTCTCCTTTAAGCAAGGACCAGCTCCACCACGGTGCCCGCTTGGTTGATCCGATAGCTTTGGAAGGCTCGCCCAAGCTCTCGGGCCAGCTCCTGCAGGGTGTCCCGTTGAACGAGGGTGTTCACACTGCCATCCGCATCCTCCGTGAATTTCACAAACAAGCGCTCTTCTCCCGCATCTGCTTGGGCACGGAGAATCCCAACCACCTCTTCCTTGCGGTAAGAAGCAAGGGTCATATCGTTGACTGCAAACCAATCCAGATCCACCGCGTCGCACACGGGCAAATTCTGCCCCTCGTCCACACGGTGCGTTCGGCCGATCTCCCCGTCGGTGATGCAGAAATAATCGTGGCACAGGCGCTCCTCTTGGCTTCCCGTCACGGGATCGTCCCAGGTGAGGTCCACGTGATAGCTCTTTTGGTCCACGGTGACCACGTTCCATTCGTGGGGCACGCCGTCTGCGGTGCCCGTCACCCGAAAACAGGGGATCTCCAGTCGGTTCATCAGCAACTGAAAGGCGGCGGCGTAGCCGGAGCAGATGG
Source organism: Eubacteriales bacterium (assembly GCA_045576375.1). Classification (GTDB taxonomy): domain Bacteria; phylum Bacillota; class Clostridia; order Oscillospirales; family SIG627; genus SIG685. The sequence continues at coordinate 2,193 of JAZNGI010000039.1, read as the reverse complement.
CTTTTTTCTCCACCAGGCATCCGTAAGCAGTGGAAGCCAAAAGCACCTCGTCCTGTGCCGTCCTTCCCTGTTCCACTTGCGCGGCGCTTTTTGTGTCATAGGTTGCGGCGCCAATCAGCGCATCGTGAACGTAGAGAATCTGATCGTATACCGTCTCTTTGGTTTGAGCCTCGGCCGCCAGCGCATCCGCCTCGGCCACAAGCAAGGCGTGTTTAGAGAAATTATCCCTCTTCGTGCCGTAATAGGCGGGGCGCAAGGTCACGGTGGTTTCCAAAAGAGAGGACTGCACGGTGCCCGCCCAGGAGGCCCCCAGCCAAAACAGGTCTGGGTGCTCGTTTCTCACCCGTGCGTAGGCCGCTTTTAATTGGTCCTCCGACCAGTTGCCCTTGATCTTCACGGTGTCACTGCCGTTTTTCAGCGGCTCCAGCATCTGTTGGTACAGCCTCTCGGGATCCCCCGCAGAAGCCCCTCCGGCGAGCAGCCTTTGACAGCCCGTAAAAAGCAAACTCAAACAAAGAAACAGGGGAAGTATCCATCGTTTCACTTTTCTTTCCTCCCTATGATAGTACCGTTATTGTACCACGTTTTCCCTCCCTTTGCAATCCCGTCCCCACGGCAAAAAGAAGGTTAACATAACTCTCTTGCAAAAACCATCCTTCCCCCGTATTAAACAAAACCACCCGAAGAAGAACGCTGAGCTCTTGTTCGGGCGGTTATTTTTTAGATTGTAACCTGAGGTTTTGTTACTGCTCTTTGATGAAGCGCTTGATCTCGGGCACGGCAACGAATTTTTCCGCAGCGCCGCCCTTCACCGCCACCAGCGTGGGAGCTTGACGGATGCCCAGACTCTCGGCCAGCGCCACCTGCTCCTGAGCGATGATCTTCTCATAGGAGATGCCCGCCTTGGCCAGCAGGCTTTCCGCCACCTTGCAGTTGGGACAGGTGAGAGAAGCAAACAGATACACGCCGTCGGCCAGCGCCACGTTGCCCGCTTTCTCTTGCTGTGCTCCGCCTTCGGGCTTGGGCCCTGTGTGAGTCAGCACGGAGTTGTTCAGATCGTAGGTCTTTCTCTCCTTGTATTCCTTGCTCTTGCCCACGTTCCAGTTCTGCACGGGACGGTAGTAGCCCGTGATTCGGCTGTATACCTCGGTGTCCTTTTGGCAATGGGGGCACTTGAACTGCTCGCCCACCAGGTAGCCGTGCTCACAGCACACCGAATAGGTGGGGGACAGGGTGTAGTAAGGCAAACGGTAGTTCTCTGCGATCTTGCGAACAATGGAAGCGGCGGCACGCCAATCGGGGAGCTTCTCGCCCAGGAAGGCGTGGAACACGGTGCCCGAAGTGTAAAGGGTCTGCAGCTCGTCCTGAATGTCCAGAGCGGAGAAAATATCGTCGGTGTAGCCCACGGGAAGGTGGGAGGAGTTGGTGTAATAGGGAGAATCCTGGTCGCCTGCGCAGATGATCTCGGGGAAATGCTTGCGATCGTGGCGGGCCAAACGGTAAGCGGTGCTCTCTGCGGGAGTCGCCTCCAGGTTGTAAAGATCGCCGTACTTCTCCTGGTAGTCGGAAAGGCGCTCTCTCATATGGTTGAGCACTTCCTTGGTGAATTCCTGGGTCTCCACGCCGGTCATATCCTTGCCGATCCACTTAGCGTTAAGACCTGCCTCGTTCATACCCACCAGACCGATGGTGGAGAAGTGGTTGTTGAAGGTGCCCAGATATCTCTTGGTGTAGGGATACAGACCCTCGTCCAACAGCTTGGTGATAACGGTACGCTTCACCTTCAAGCTGCGGGCGGCAATGTCCATCATATGATCCAGACGCTTGAAGAAGTCCTCCTTGTTCTCGCTGAGGTAAGCGATGCGGGGCATATTGATGGTCACAACGCCCACACTGCCCGTGCTTTCGCCGCTTCCGAAGAAGCCGCCGGATTTCTTTCTCAATTCTCTCAAATCCAGTCTTAAGCGGCAGCACATACTGCGCACGTCAGAGGGCTCCATATCGCTGTTCACGTAGTTGGAGAAGTAAGGAGTGCCGTATTTTGAGGTCATTTCAAAGAGAAGTTTATTGTTCTCGGTTTCGGACCAGTCAAAATCACGGGTGATGGAATAGGTGGGAATGGGATACTGGAATCCTCTTCCGTTGGCGTCGCCCTCGATCATGGTTTCAATGAAGGCGCGGTTGACCATATCC
>JAZNGI010000038.1:0-1867 GCA_045576375.1 Eubacteriales bacterium | reverse complement strand
TTATAATGTGTTCATGAAGCATATATGCAGGTGATTTGATATGAATTCTGTATCGGAAAAGATCAAGGCTCTGGAGGAAGAACTCTCTCAGTGCAGAAACGGATACATTTCCCGAAAGGTGATCAACGGGAAGGTGCGTTTCTATCTCCAATGGATGGAAGACGGAAAGCTGAAGAGCAAGTACATTAAAGATGAAGAACTGGATTCTGTTCGTGCACTTGTGGAACATCGGAAAGAACTGCAGGAGCAGATCAAGGAACTGAAATCCACCCCGGAGGGAATCTCCGATGCAAATCAAAAACGAAAGGCGGTGCGAAATATGCAAACCATTACGGGAACGTTAATGTCAGAAGATCGTCCCATTGCGAAAATCAAAAACGGAATCATTGTTGACACGGAAGAATCGTTGCTTCCTTTGTATTTGAAACGAACCAAGGACGTAGAAGGCTGGGTTGCAGGACGAGCCATTGACTCGCACAGAACCAATTCAAGATTGCTGAAAAAGGCTCTCCGCCTCCGCACTACCGATGACGTGCAAACCGCCCTTGCCGTAAACGCCGCCACCGTGACCGATCGTTATTGGTTCAGGCCAGAAGGATCTACCGCCACCTACGAGGATGTTCGCTTCAAGGAAAATTATTTTGACCAGTTGGCTCTCCGCGGAGATCCCGACAGCTTTTCCAGAAAGCCTTCCCGCACGCCGGAACTGACCAACATCGGAAGCTTTGAAAAATGCTGGAAGCTGATCGACGGCAGCTGGTGGATGTACAAAAGCGGAAACGATCAGGAATACTTTTCGGAGTTGTTTATCTGCAAACTGGGAGAAAAACTTGGGCTGAACATGGCTCACTATGAAATGGACGGAGATTACATCCGATCCAAGGACTTTACCGATTCAGCCTCCGTCAATTTCGAGCCCATGAAATCCCTCGTGGACGCCGACGAGGATTATGAAGTCTGCTTCAACGCATTGAATGAAATCTCTTCGGAATTGGCAAAGCAATATCTTGTCCTCATTTGGATGGATTCAATTTGCTATAACATGGATCGTCATACCGAGAATTTCGGCTTCCTTCGCGATGTCAAAACCGGAAAGATTCTCTCTCTTGCTCCGAATTACGATAACAACATTGCGCTGATCGCCAAAGGATATCTCAAAGACGCCACAAGAGCCTCCGACGGATTGATCAAATTCCTGCGAGAATTTGTGCAGAACAATGCCGTTGCCCGTGAGATGTATCGCTCAATGAATCTCCCCGTTATCACGGAAGAAATCATCGATGAATGCCTTGATGAAATCCCTATAGAGGTAGATCGGGATTACATTCGCACCTTCATCCTCTCCGGACAGGCGCAAACACGTGAACTCATCGACCAAGATGAAGATCTTTTTGAAGACGAAAACGGATTTGGCTTAACGCTGTGATTCAGACATTTAGCCGCTATCAAAACGTGATTGCCACGCTGTGATAGCGGCTAAAGTTGATTAAGAGCATTATAATCGGCTCAAGTGTCTATGAACTAAATGTCGAAGTGTGGATAGTCTACTTTCAGCATATGATCACGGATCGAAAAACACTATACCCGCCACCAGATAATGATACGGGAAAGAAAAGAAAGAGTAAAATTTTTAGGTCAAACAATGTGTTTCGAGTATTTGTTTGAAGAATGTGTGTAATACGTTTGAATAAACTGTAACAACTGGTGGCCTGGAACCTCGGTCAAATTTGGTGAAGAACCGCGCAAATTTCCTCCAAAATCTGCCCAAAACAGCGCTAAAAGTCCCCAACCCCACCTTCCACACCCTCCTCATCGGCCGCAGATGCCTCAGATTCTATGTAAACCCCACAACGAAGTAAGCTTCTTG
>JAZNGI010000037.1:0-2071 GCA_045576375.1 Eubacteriales bacterium | reverse complement strand
GAGACCAACTACTCCAAGGATAAGAACCTGTGGCACCTGTCCCACGAGGGTCTGGATCTGGAGGATGCGGGCAACGAGCCTCTGTATGAAAAGAAGGGCTTCTTGGAAATGGGTGTCAGCCCCATCGAAGCGCCCGACGTTCCCACCTACATCACTCTTGATTTTGTGAAGGGCATTCCCACCGCGCTCAACGGCGAGGCAATGAGCGCCAAAGAGATCATTTTGGCTCTCAACAAGCTGGGCGGCGAAAACGGCATCGGTCTGTTGGATATCGTGGAGAACCGCTTGGTGGGCATGAAGTGCCGCGGTGTTTACGAAACTCCCGGCGGATCCATCCTCTATGCTGCTCATAACTATCTGGAGACTTTGTGTTTAGACAAGATGACCGCTCACAAGAAGCAGGAGCTTTCCGTTTGCTTTGCCGAGCTGGTGTATAACGGCCAGTGGTTCACTCCTCTGCGCGAAGCCCTCAGCGCCTTCGTGGATAAGACCCAGGAGAACGTGACCGGCAAGGTCAAGCTCAAGCTTTACAAGGGCAACATCATCAAAGCAGGCGCCTGGAGCGATTATTCTCTCTATTCCGAGGAGATCGCCACCTTCGGTGAGGATAACGTCTACGATCAGACGGATGCCACCGGCTTCATCAATCTCTTCGGTCTGCCCATCAAGGTGCAAGCTCAGGTCAACCAGAAAAACGGCAAATAAAAGAAAAAAGTGCATCCCCCTGCGGGATGCACTTTGTATTTTTCTTAGATCTGTCCTAATTCTTCCAGGTAAGAGATCAGGGGAAGGGGATCGTTGGCGGTGATCAGACTGGCACCGTTTTCCACGCAGAACTTCACGTCCTCGAGCTTATCGGCGCAAAACATATGAATGGGAAGGTTCTTTGCGCGGTAGAAGGGGAGAAGCTCCGATTTCACCAGCCCTATGTACAGGCCGATCTCGTCGTAGTAATCGTAATCTCCGGGGGAGAACTCTCCCATCTGGAAGTCGGGATAGCCCATGGTTCTTCCGTTATATTTTTGCTTGATGTAGCGAATGATCCTGCCGTTAAAAGCATAGAACCAGCAATTCTCAAAGAGACCGAATTCCTTGAGCAGCGCCACGGTGAGATCCACGCACTCCTCGGTGTAGTCCTTGATCTCCACACCCAGGAGAAAATCGGGGCGCTTTGCTTTCACCAGCTCCAGCAGTTCTCTCAGGGTGGGGACTTTTTCCCCCTCGAATTGGGGGCCGAACCATTTGCCCGCATCCAGGGTCTTAATTTCTTCTAAGGTCATATCTTTCAGTTTCTTGTCCACGCCGCAGGTGCGCTTGGCGTTGCCGTCGTGCATCAGCACGGGAACTTTGTCTTTGGAAAGCCAAACGTCAAATTCAAAGGCGTCCACCTTCATTTCCAATGCGGCGGCAAAGGATGCCATGGTGTTTTCGGGATACCTTGCGCAAAAGCCTCTGTGGCCTTCGATCACCACTCGGTCAAACTGTTTCATATGTGTCCTCCTCGTCGGCTTTGCAAGCCGTTTCTTTCCTGTTCATTATAGGGGGTTCTGGGGGACTTGTCAATCCAAATTCCGAAAAAATTCTTCAATCGTTTCTCGGGCCGTTCCCAGGTTTCCTTGAATCATGGTGTCGCTTCCGCCGCCGCGGCCGTTGAGCGCGGAGTTGATGCGGGAAAAGAGCGCGCGCATTCCGCCCTTTTTGCATCCGATGGCGGCACCGTAGCCCTCGCCGTCCCTTCCCGAAAACACCCCGCAGATCCCTTCGTGGGTCTGACACAGGCGGTCGCACAGCTCGATTCTTTCCTTGGGGGAAAAGTCTGCCTCAAACACACAGGGGTTTTTTTCTCCCGCAGTGCGCGCAAGGATCGCATCCATCTTTTCCCGTCGGAGAAGCTTCACCAGGTCCTTCTGAGCGTTCAGCTCCTCTTCGGCTCTGAGAACCGCCCGGTATGCCCCCTGGGGCTTGACGCTGAAACGGCGGGCGATCTTTAAAAGCTCCTCGTGCTCTCTTCGGAAAAGCTCCGCGGCATCCCCGCCGCAGGAGAGCCAAATTCTCGTGCCTCCCTTGTAGC